>JALYMX010000223.1 GCA_030773495.1 Actinomycetota bacterium
GGCGACGAGGCGGACCGTCCGCCTCGGCCCGACGGGGAGCTCGACGGTCTGCGCCGTCGGGGGTCGGGTCGCCGCCTGGTGCTGCTCGTGCGGTGTCGGGACGCTGCCTCCGGGTCCCCACCCGGACATCCCACAGGCGCTGTGAATGTACTCCGCGCCGCGGCCACCGACAACCCCCCACGCCTCGTCAACCACCTCGCGGCGCGCCGCGCCGGCGACGCCGGGCGCGAGGCGACCGGTCAGGGGACCGGGGAGCCGGCGGGAACGTCGTAGCGGGGATGCAGGCGCTCGTAGCCGGCGGCCATCAACGGGGACGACACCATGAGGTCGGCCGACGCCCGGTTGCAGGCGACGGGGACGTTCCAGACGACGGCGAGGCGCAGGAGCGCCTTGACGTCGGGGTCGTGGGGCATGGGCTGCAGCGGATCGGCGAAGAAGACGAGCAGGTCCACCAGGCCTTCGGCGATCATCGCCCCGATCTGCTGATCGCCGCCCAGCGGACCGCTGTGGACGCGCCTGATCTCGAGACCGAGCCTGTCCTGGAGGACCAGGCCGGTCGTCCCGGTGGCCACCAGGTCGTGTGCTGCCAGCACGCCCCGGTTGAACTGCGCCCACTCCGCGAGGTCAGTCTTCTTGTTGTCGTGGGCGACGAGGGCGATGCACTTGCGGTGCGTCCAACCGGGAAGCAGCTCGGCCACGTTCACCCTCCAGTGCGGTACGGGAGCGGTACGGGAGTCGGCGTCGACGGTAGAGGGCGACGGTTACCGGACGGCGACGGGAGACGAAGCGGCGCGTTACGGCCGTCCGGCGTGTCAGGAACCGTTCAGCACCATGTCACCGAGCGAACACAGACCGGGAATCACCGCGAAATCTCGCACTTCTACCTTTCGCCCCGGGCACCGCGGGTGGTGCCTCGAACGGGGGAAGACATGAAGAGAAGCAGGCGCATCCGTGCCGTCATGGGCGCGCTCGCCGCCGCCACGCTGCTGGCCGCCGCGTGTGGCTCGTCGGACGACGACACCGCGTCGACGGGCGCGGTGAGCGGTGGGCAGGCGGGGGGCACCGTCAAGGTGGGCATCCTGCACTCGCTCAGCGGCACGATGTCGATCAGCGAGGTGGCCGTCAAGGACGCCGAGATGCTGGCCATCGAGGAGATCAACGCCAAGGGCGGTGTGCTCGGCAAGAGGATCGAGCCCATCGTGGAGGACGGCGCCTCCGACTGGCCCACCTTCGCGGAGAAGGCCGAGAAGCTGCTCACCACCGACAAGGTGGCGACCGTGTTCGGCGGGTGGACCTCGGCCAGCCGAAAGGCCATGCTGCCCGTGTTCGAGGGCCTGAAGGGGCTGCTCTGGTACCCGGTGCAGTACGAGGGGCTGGAGGCCTCCCCCAACATCTTCTACACCGGGGCCACCACGAACCAGCAGATCATCCCCGCCCTCGACTACATGAAGGAGCAGGGCCTCACCAGGGTGTACCTGGTGGGCAGCGACTACGTCTTCCCCCGCACGGCCAACAAGATCATCAAGGCCTACGCCGAGGCCAACGGCCTCCAGATCCTGGGCGAGGACTACCTGCCCCTCGGCGAGACCGGCGTCTCCACCATCATCTCCAAGGTCCTGGCCGCCCAGCCCCAGATCGTGTTCAACACCTTGAACGGCGACAGCAACGTGGCCTTCTTCAAGGAGCTGAAGGCCAAGGGCAACACGCCGGACAGGATCCAGACCATCTCGGTGTCGGTGGCCGAGGAGGAGATCGCCGGCATCGGCATCGACAACATCGCCGGCCACCTGGTGGCGTGGAACTACTACCAGACGACGGACACCGCCGAGAACAGCGACTTCGTCAAGGCGTTCAAGGCCAAGTACGGCGACCAGCGGGTGACCGCCGACCCCATCGAGGCCGGGTACAACGCCGTGTACCTGTGGGCGGCGTCGGTGGAGAAGGCCGGCTCGTTCGACGTGGAGGCGGTGCGCGAGGCCGCCCGCAACCTCTCGCTCGGCCTCCCCGAGGGCAAGGTGACCGTGCACGAGGAGAACCAGCACGTGTCCAAGACGGCCCGGATCGGCAAGGTCAACGCCGGCGGCCTCATCGACGAGGTGTGGAGCTCGAAGGCGCCGATCGAGCCCGACCCCTGCCTCACCGGATACCCCTGGGCGGCCGGGCTGGCCCAGGGGGAGTGCGAGCGGAAGTAGCGGCTCCGGGCGGCGCCGGCGACGACC
>JALYMX010000224.1 GCA_030773495.1 Actinomycetota bacterium
GCGACGCCGGACCAGCGCTGCGGTGGGCACCAGCACGTGCGTGGCCCGACAGGCCCGGCAGCGCGACCGCCGCGGCCGGAAACGCCGGCCAGCTCCGCCGCGCAGTTGTCGGAGCCGAGCCGAGCCCCACGGCCCAAGCGAGCCAGCGCAACCAGGGCAGGCCAGGCGGCCTTCGACGAGCTGTTCTTCCACCCACGCCGGATCGTCTCTCACCGCGAGCACGTCGCGCCGATCGCCTCCACCATCGCAATCCGAAGACCATGCCAGCCGCCCAGGCGCCTCGCCAGGGCCAACTGGTGTTGCGATCCTCGCCGGCTCCTCCGCGGTGCGCAACACCCCCAGGCGCCTCCATGCTCACGCTCGATGACGCCAGTGTCGGCGCGCGTGTTCAGCTCACGCGGCGTTCAACAGAGCGCCACACGCTCGAAGTCGCCTTCTGCCCTGACTTCGGCAGGACCCGTGGTCGCGAGCCGTTGCCGCACGCGGCGCACGCGGGCCTGACGATCCTGACGGTCGCTCACCCTTCAACAGTGTCATGCAGGCACCCCGCCACGGGCCGGTAGCGCGCTGGCAAGGATCTCGTGCTGGGAGCGCGTTCGGGTGCGCATCCTGCGTTCGGCAACCGTCCAGTTCGGATGCCCGAGCCGTCGATCTGATCGGGCAGCGCGAACTGAACGCCGGCCCGCTCACCGTGACGCAGGGTGAGACGCGTGGCATGGAGAGTCACCTCCGGTACCGCCTGCCGAGGTTCGGATCGGCGAGCTGCTGGTTGTCCGTGAACCGGCGATGGAGGCGGAGGGCCTTCTCCTCCGGGGTTCAACAGGTTGTCGACCAGCGCCAAATACCGCGTGACAGCGTGTCGCCTCGGAGGTATGCTCAACTTGTGCTCAAGTCGTGCCCGGCGGCGACGATGGACAGAGGGTGCGTGGCGTGACGAGGAGATTCCCATGAAGCCGCTGGCCCTGCCGACGCCCGAGGACGTCACTCTCAGTCGGTCGCCGCTGACGTTGGTCGTGTGCCAAGTGCGTCATGCGCCGGCGCCTGCCGTTGCAGACCCGCGCAAGGGTCTCGGTGTCCAAGAGGCGCTCGGTGGGCGGTACCCGAGGATCGAGCAACGCCGCGGCTTTACCGCGCAGGTCGCCGTCGTCGGCGGTGGCGCCCCGCAGCTCTCGCACGATGCTTCGGAGGCCGGGTGGCAGATGAAGTCTGACGACGGGTCGTGGACCGTGACGTTGATGCCCGACTTCTTCTCGTTGGAGACCTCGTCATATGTCAACTGGTCGGACTTCCGTACCCGCTTGGTGGATCTCGTTGCAGCGGCGATCGCCGCGTATGACCCCGCGATGGAGGTGCGGATAGGGCTGCGCTATGTCGATGAGATCACCGACCCGAAGGTGACCTCGCCGACTGACTGGGCGGGCTGGATCCGCGATGAGTTGCTTGGCCCACTGTCACACCCCGACCTCGGTGCCGCAGTTCGAGTAGTGCAGCAGCATGTCGAGTTCGACGCCGGCGATGCCTACCGAGTCGTACTCCGGCACGGCACAGGTCGAATTGAGGGCGAGGAACAGTGGGCGTATTTACTTGATCACGATTGCTTCCGTCAGGCCGGTCGTGAACTCACGTCCGAAGGCGTCATGGCCGCGGCAGACGATCTGCACCGGATTGCATTGCAGGTCTTCCAGAACGCCATCACGCCGGATTTGTATGCGTACCTGAGGGGAGGTGAAGGGCCGTGATTGACACCACGTTCTCCGGCCTCGTTCGGCCGCTGACGCTCGTCGACGGCGACGAGGAGACTCCCTTCACCGCGCTGCCGACTCGGCACAAGACGGGACCCCTTCGCACGTTGCAAAAGATCGACGCGATGACCGCCAACCTGGACGAGACGTTGGCAGAAGCGCTTGAGGAGCGATGGGATCTGACACCGCTATCGATCGAGCCCGGATGGCTGCCCGTTCCGCGGTCGTCGTCCGAAGATCGCGCGGCCTCGGGAGCCCTCCGTGAGCGCGTGCTCGGCGCGATCGCGGACATCCGCTCGACGCTCGGCATCTCCGATGCAGCCACCGCAAGGTTGGTCGGTGTCGCCAGGAACACCCTTGCGTCTTGGCGGAAGGGTGAACGCGACCCCTATCCCGCGACAGTGCGCAGACTGTTCGAGATCCACAGCATCGTGTCGGCCGCGTCGACGCT
Source organism: Actinomycetota bacterium (assembly GCA_030773495.1). Classification (GTDB taxonomy): domain Bacteria; phylum Actinomycetota; class Acidimicrobiia; order Acidimicrobiales; genus JALYMX01. The sequence goes on from JALYMX010000224.1 coordinate 2,194, forward strand.
CTTCGCTGACAACGCATCAGCGTGGTTCCACGAGTACGTGGACGACGGCACCCGCCTCGGCGTGCTCGCTTCGGAGACGGGAGCGGCACAGATTGCAGCTGAGCTGAGGCGGATGCTGTTCACTGATGTTGGAACCCATACCCTCCCCGCGCTGGACGAGGACGACGACGAGATTGAGACGGTCGACGGTCCTTACGTTCCCGATGCGTTCTCCGGGGCGATCCGCCCGCGCCGACGGGTTACGTGATCGCGGATCGTGTACGACGAGGGGATCCCGGAACGGGAGCACTGGCCGGAGGGTGTCCTCGAGGCGATCAGGGAGTTCCGCCAGGGCGACGTCATCAGTGGCCTTCCCCTAGTGTATTGGGCTGACCCGAAGGTCGCGGTCCACGCGCGTACACGTTTCTACGCCGCGCAGGGCTACCTCGACGAAGGCCCGGTCGACTTCGGTGACGAGATAGCCCCGTACGGCATCATTACGACCCAAACCTGCGACCTCGCCCAAGAGGGCGACCGGAAGCCGAACTCGGCGTGGGTCCAGCTAGCTCCGGTTTTCAACGGTGAAGCTCCCCGCGCCGGCGACCCAGACAAGAAGGTCCTTGAGGGGCAGACTCGCAGCCTCATCAAGGACGGGAAAGACCAGTACCGCCTGTGGGTCCCAAACGTGCCCGCAGACGGATTCTGGTACGCAGACCTCACGTTTGAGGTCGCCGTCGAACGTGGCTGGCTCGCGGGCAAGGCCCGGATCGATGGGTTCGGCGACGAATCAGCGCGCGAGGAGGTCGGGCGCCGGCTCGCATGGCTCCGCTCGCGCCCGGCATTCGACACGAAGTTCGTCAACGCGGTGCAGCAGCCGATGATCAGCGCGCTGCGGGATCTGCGGAAGGCTGACCGAGTGTTCTATGGACGCATGCACGAGCAAGTGGTGGAGATCGGCGTGCTCCTCAACGCCCGGCTCGCCGTCGGCCAGGCGGAGGTAGTGGTGCTCCACACGGGGATCGATGCCGATGTCTCCGCATGGTGGAGGGAACTGTGGGACACCCTCAAACAGAACGCTCAGGCTGCTGGTTTCAACCTGTTCCCGCTCCGCTTCGCAGACTTCGCGGTACTGCCGGCGGGCGAGTACCGGCGGATGACCCGGCTCCCCCTCGCCTCGATTTCGCCGCATCCGGCGTGGTATGGCGAGGACCCGGAGGCCCTTCCCTACCCACAGGGGTCGTAGAGGCCGTCCGAGTGCTGCGTCTGCGGCGGTCGGCACGGTGGCTACCTGTTCCGGCGTCGAAGCGCGATCGCGCAGAGCTTCACGCCCGCGTTCCACCTCGAGGCGCCGTTCTCCACGTTCCGTTTTGCCATACCAGGCCCGCTGTACAGCACCGTTCGTCCTCCTCGAAGTATGGCGGCCATGAGGCGCCCACGCGCATAATCGGCAGGGAGTATGAACCCGTGCCGCTCGACCGAGGGATCCACCGATGGTTGATCGTTCCCTTGTACGGTCTGGTGGCGTCTAGGTTCTGGCCTGACACGAGAATCGGCTGACGTCGTCGGCTGTCCTGAGAACGATCCGTCGGCCTGAGCCTAGGGCAACGTATCCGGCACTCGACTTCTGCTGGGTGTGGCGGATCGCCCTGTTGGCGCAGGGCGATCACACCAGCGCCGCCCGCAGTGGGCGGCGCGTGCCACCCCTTGACCTGAACCGAGAGAAGGGATGGCGATGACCATCGTAGAAGGCGCGCGCGCCGTCACCGGCGGCGTCGACACGCATCTTGATGTGCATGTGGCTGCCGCCTTGGATGACATCGGCGGGCTGTTGGGCGTGGAGAGCTTCGAGGCGTCGACCGCCGGCAACGACAAGCTGCTGGGTTGGCTCGGCGCGTTCGGCCGGGTGACACGCGTCGGGGTGGAGGGCACCGGCTCCTACGGCGCCGGGCTGGCGCGGTTCTTGCGTGCCGCCGGGGTGGAGGTGGTCGAGGTCGACCGCCCCAACCGCCAGGTCCGCCGCCGCACCGGCAGTCCGACCCGGCCGACGCGGTGGAAGCCGCCCGGGCCGCTCAGGCGGGGCGGGCCTTCGGAGTGGCCAAGACCCGAGACGGCAACGTGGAGGCCATCCGGGCCCTGATGGTGGCCAAGCGCTCCGCCAAGTCGACCAAGATCAAGACCCTCAACCAGATCCGCCATCTCGGCTTCACCGCTCCCGACGAGCTGCGAGAGCGCCTCCGTGGCGTCTCTCGCTTTGACCTGGCCGCCGAGGCGGCCGCGCTGCGGCCCCGTCTCGGTGGCGACCCGGTGATGGCGGCGACCAAGACGGCGCTGCGCACCCTGGGTCGACGCGTCTTGGCCCTCGACGCCGAGGTGACCCATATCGATGAGCTCCTCGCCGAGCTGGTGACGGCCACTGCCCCCGAGCTGATCGCGCTCCACGGTGTGGGTGTCGACACCGCTGCGGCCCTCCTGGTCACCGCCGGCGACAACCCCGACCGGCTGCGCTCGGAGGCGGCGTGGGCGCACCTGTGCGGGGTCGCCCCCATCCCGGCATCGTCGGGCAAGGTCACCCGCTATCGGCTCAACCGAGGCGGCGACCGCCAGGCCAACTCGGCGCTGTGGCGCATCGTCATCACCCGCATGAGCTCCGACGCCCGCACCCGCGCCTACGTGGCTCGCCGCGTCGAAGAGGGCCGCTCCAAGGGCGAGCTCATCCGTGTCCTCAAGCGCTACGTCGCCCGCGAGGTCTACCGGCACTTGCCTCGCGGCTGAAGCTCTCGCAGCGGTGGGGCCTGGCCCGATAATCGGCTGACGCCCTGATGGGTTGTCCTGAGAACGATCTGCCGGCCCGCCGCTCAGCCCATCCTCCGCGTCCGCGGGCGGACCCCTTGGCCTCGTAAGAGCCTGCCCTCATCGGTGAGTGGCTCGTCCCTGTCCTGCCTCGTCTCCGCCCAACGACGCTCTCACGAAAGGACCTACCACATGACCATCGTCGTGCTCGACGCGCGCGACGCCATCGAGCTCGCCGGCATCCTCGAGTTCTTCGCCGGCTGGCTCCGCGCCGACCTCGACTACGCGCGCGCTCGTCTGCCCCTCTACGGCGTCTACCGCGTCGATGACCTCCAGGCCGACACTGCCCGGCTGATCAAGATCCTCGAGGCCAACTGATGGCCACCCAGCGGCCAGCGCGACCAGGCGAGCTCTGCACGTGCGGACGGCCGGCTCTGGTCGTGTTCCTCACCGCACCGTGGGGGCCCACCGGCTGGTGCGGCATCAGCGACGGCGGGAGGAAGGGACCCTGCGTCTTCTGCAACGGCACCGCCCACGACAGCGAGCGCTGCCTCCAATACCAGCTCCATCCTCAGGTCAGCAACGGAGCG
>JALYMX010000225.1 GCA_030773495.1 Actinomycetota bacterium
GGTCGGCCACGGGCGTGGCGAGCACGGCGGCGGGCGTGGGCCGGCCGCCGTACAGGGCGGCGAAGCGGATGTGGATGGCGGCGGCGGCCCGCCCGGCGAGCTGCTGGTAGACGATGGCGCGGGCCAGCGCAGCAAAGGCGCCGCCGGCGTGGCGCCGGCGGGCCAGCGTGCACGGGCCCAGGCGGGCGACGGCGCCGGCCATGCACTCGTGGCGCGAGGCGAGGGCGACCTCCGCCTCGTCCCAACGGCCCATGGCGCCATTGTCGGCGCTGGGCGGCCTCTCCTGGCGCCCACACGCGGCCACCCCATAGCGTGCGGCCCCGATGAAGGCGCTGCGCAGCTTCACCGTCCGGGCCAAGCTGCCCGACGCCCTCGGCCCGCTGCACGAGCTGGCCATGAACCTGCAGTGGTCCTGGGACGGCCGCATCCGCGACGTGTTCCGCTGGATCGACCCCGCCGCCTGGGAGGTCACCGGCCACGACCCCGTCCGCCTGCTCGGCGCGGTGAGCCGCGACCGCCTCGAGGCGCTCACCCGGGACCGGGCGTTCATGATGTTCCTGAGCGAGGTCCACGGCGACCTCCGCCACCACCTGGCGGCGCGGTTGTGGTTCCAGGACCGGGCGCTGGGCCCGCTGCGCGCCGTGGCCTACTTCTCCCCGGAGTTCGGCATCGCCGAGGCCCTGCCCCAGTACTCGGGTGGCCTGGGCGTGCTGGCCGGCGACCACCTGAAGGCGGCCAGCGGGCTCGGCGTCCCCCTCGTCGGGGTGGGGCTGTTCTACCGGCAGGGCTACTTCCGCCAGGAGCTGAACGCCGACGGCTGGCAGCAGGAGCGCTACCCCAGCCTGGACCCGCACGCCATGGCCCTGCGCCCGATGGAGGGCGCCCGCGTCACGGTCGACCTCGCCGGCAGCGAGCTGGTGGCGCAGGTGTGGCGGGCCGACGTGGGGAGGGTCCGGCTCTATCTGCTCGACGCCGACGTCGACGACAACGGGCCCGAGGCCCGGGGCGTCACCGACCGGCTCTACGGGGGCGGTACCGAGCACCGCCTCCGCCAGGAGATCCTCCTCGGCATCGGCGGCGTGCGGGCCCTCGACGCCGTGGGCGAGACCACCCAGGTCTTCCACACCAACGAGGGCCACGCCGGCTTCCTCGGCCTCGAACGCATCCGGCGGCTCGTCACGGGCGCCGGCCTCACCTTCGCCGAGGCCGTCGAGGCGGTGCGGGCGGGCACCATCTTCACCACCCACACCCCGGTTCCCGCCGGGATCGACAGGTTTCCGCGTGACCTGCTCGAGCGCTACTTCCGGCGCTGGGCCGACGAGTGCGGCATCTCCTTCGACGAGCTCATGGCCCTCGGCCACCTCCCCTGGGAGTCGCCGGACAGCCCGTTCAACATGGCGGTCATGGGCCTGCGCCTGGCCGCCATGTCCAACGCGGTCTCCCGCCTCCACGGCGTGGTCAGCCGCCAGATGTTCAGCGCCCTCTGGCCGGCGGTGCCGCCCGAGGAGACGCCCATCACGTCGGTGACCAACGGCGTCCACGCCGGCACGTGGGTGTCGCCCGCCATGGACGACCTGCTGTCACGCCACATCGTGCCCGCCTGGGACGAGGCCGACTCCCCCACCTGGGCCCGCCTTCAGGACGCGCGCGACGACGAGATCTGGCGGGTGCGCGAGCAGTGCCGGGAGCGCCTCGTGGCCTTCGTGCGCACCCGGCTCAAGGCGGCGGCGCGGGCGCGGGGCGCCAGCGAGTCCGACGCCGGGTGGTGCGACGAGGTGCTCGACCCCCGCATCCTCACCATCGGGTTCGCCCGCCGCTTCGCCTCCTACAAGCGGGCGACGCTGCTGCTCTCCCAGCCCGAGCGACTGAAGGCCCTCCTGCTGTCCCCCGACCGCCCCGTGCAGGTCGTCTTCGCCGGCAAGGCCCACCCGGCCGACGACGTGGGCAAGGAGATGATCCGCCAGATCGTGCAGTTCTCCCGCCAGCCGGCGGTACGCCACCGCATCGCCTTCGTGGAGGACTACGACATCGCCGTGGCCCGCACCCTCTACCAGGGGTGCGACGTGTGGCTCAACACCCCGCGCCGGCCCCAGGAGGCGTGCGGCACCAGCGGCGAGAAGGCGGCGCTCAACGGCGCCCTCAACTGCTCGATCCTCGACGGGTGGTGGGACGAGATGTTCGACGGGCAGAACGGCTGGGCCATCTCGTCGGCCGAGACCTACCAGGACCCCGACCGGCGCGACGCCGTGGAGGCCGACAGCCTGTTCGAGATCCTCGAGAACCGCGTCGTGCCCCTGTTCTACGAACGGGTCGAGGGCCCCGTGCCCCGACGCTGGGTGCGGCGGGTGAAGTCGTCGCTGGTCTCGCTCGGCCCCCGGGTCGTGGCCTCCCGCATGGTGCGCGACTACGTGGAGCAGCTGTACGAGCCGACGGCGCGCCGGGCCGACGCGCTGGCCGCCGACGGCCACGCCCGCGCCCGCGCCCTCGCCGGGTGGAAGCGGCGGGTCCGGGAGCACTGGCACGAGGTGGAGCTGAAGACCGTGGAGAGCGACGCGGCGGCGGCCGACCTGGGTGCCGAGCGCCACGTGGACGTGGTGGTCGCCCTCGGTGCCCTCACGCGCGACGACGTGGCCGTCCAGCTCATCCACGGGCCGGTGGGCACCAACGACGAGCTCGTCGAGGCGACCGTGACCGACATGAGCGCCCAGGACCAGGACGGGGCCACCGGCCACCACCGCTACGTGGGCCGCTTCCGAGCCGAGCGGGCCGGCCGCTACGGCTTCACGGTGCGGGTGGTCCCCTCCCACCCCGACCTGTCGGCGTCCGTCGAGCTGGGGTGCGTGGCCTGGGCGTGAGGGACCCTCAGGAGGGGTAGGACCAGCGCGCCCGTCGACGCCTGGAGGGACGCCATGTCGCTCACCCGAAGCGAGCTGCAGGAGCTGCACGACGACCGGTGCCGGCAGGTGGCCCTGCGCCGCCGCCCGGGCGGCCGGGATGCGGTGGCGGAGTGGCTCACCGAGCCGGGCGTCGTCCCCCGGCGCTGGCCGCCCGCCATGGCGGTGGCGTGGGTGGTCGTGTTCATCACCGCCGCCGCCCTGGAGCCCTCGGCCGCCGACCCCGAGGCGCCGGCCCCCCTGTGGGCCTCGTTGCTGTTCATGGGGCTGCTCGTGGCGTTGACGGCCACGTCGGTGGGGCTGTCGCGCCGCCAGCGGGGCGGCCTCGTGGCTTCGGCCGCCGCCGCCGGGCTCGGCCTGGTCGCCGCCGTGATGTGCCCGGTGTCCGCCCACCACGCCCAGGTGGGCGCCTGGTGGTACCTGCAGATGGCCGGCTTCGTCGCCCTGGTGGGGGCCAGCCTGGTGGGTCTGCGCCGCGCCCGGGCCTGACGCCGCTCCCCGGGGGGCTAGAAGTCGGTCTCGACCGTGTCGAAGTCGATGCCCTTGGCCCGCACCTCGGTGATGCCCGGGACGCGGTCACGCAGGATGCGCTCGATGCCGGCCTTGAGCGTGAGCGACGACATGGGGCAGCCGCCGCAGGCGCCCATGAGCTCGATGTCGACGACGCCGTTGTCCTCGTCGAGGTGGAGCAGGCGCATGTCGCCGCCGTCGGCCTGAAGGGCGGGACGGATGGCGTCCATCGCCTCGAGGAGCTGCGCTTCCATGGCACCACCGTACAACCGGCGCCCTTGCCCTGGGATTCCCCGGGTCAGCGGTCGCGCACCACGTCGGCGCCCAGCGACCGCAGCTTGCCGGCCAGGTCGTCGTAGCCGCGGTCGATGTGGAAGCCCTCCCCCACGACGGTCTCGCCGTCCGCCCCCAGCCCGGCCAGCACCAGGCCGGCGCCGGCCCGCAGGTCCGACGCCTTGACGGGGGCGGCCGACAGGCGCTCCACGCCCCGCACCACGGCGTGGTGCCCCTGGATGCGGATGTCGGCGCCCATCCGCACCAGCTCGCTCACGTACTTGAAGCGGTTGGGCCCGTAGAGGTTCTCGGTGACGATCCCCACGCCGTCGCACAGCGAGAGCACCGACACGAGCAGCGGCTTGTAGTCGGTGGCGATGCCGGGGTACGGCAGGGTGGACACGTCGGCCGAGCGCAACCGGCGCGGTGCCGCCGCCCACAGCCCCTCCCCGGTCGGCGAGGTGCGCAGCCCCATCTCGCCCAGCTTCAGCAGCAGCATGTCCATGTGGTCGGCACGGGCGCCCTCGATGGTGATCTCGCCGCCGGCGATGGCCACGGCGGCGAGGAAGGTGGCCGCCTCCACACGGTCGGGGATCACGTGGTGGTCGGCCGGCGACAGCTCGTCCACCCCCTCGACCTGGATGGTCGAGGTGCCGGCGCCCACGATGCGGGCGCCCATGCGGTTGAGCAGGGCGGCCAGGTCGGCCACCTCCGGCTCGCGTGCCGCGTTCTCGATCACCGTCGTGCCCTTGGCCCGCACGGCGGCCATGAGCAGGGTGTCGGTGGCGGTGTGGCTCGGGACCTCCAGCAGGATCCTGTTGCCCACGAGGGTGTCGGCCCGCCCCTCGATCACGCCGTGGGCCAGCTCGAAGGTGGCGCCCAGCGCCTCCAGGGCGCTCAGGTGGTCGTCGACCGGGCGCGGCCCGAAGTCGTCGCCGCCGGGCATGGAGACGTGGGCCCGGCCGGTGGCGGCCAGCAGCGGCCCCAGCACCACCACCGACGCCCGCATGCGCTCGACCAGCTCGTAGGGCGCCTCGGGAACGATCTCCGCCGGCCGGCGCACGCGCAGCGCGTCGTCCTCCCGCCGGACGTCGAGGCCCATCGACACCAGCAGATCGGACATGGTCTCCACGTCGGTGATGCGGGGCACGTTGCGCAGGACGTGCTCCCCCTCGGCCAGCACGGTGGCGGCCAGCAGCTTCAGCACCGAGTTCTTGGCCCCGCCCACCCGCACCGAGCCGGCCAGGGGCGACCCGGGGCGCACCACGAAGCGATCCACGCCCGCCAGTATCGCCGCCGGCGGCGAGGGCGCCACGCCGCCGCGCCGGTGGCCGCGGAGGTTCGCCGCCCGAGCCGTCGTAGGCTCCGCGCCGTGCGCGCCTTCGTGGACGCCGACGCCGTCGTCGAGCGGACCCGTGCCCTGGTGGCGGTGGACACCCAGAACCCGCCGGGCAACGAGCGCCAGATCCTGGGCGTGACCCGCGAGATGCTCGAGCCCTTCGGCGCCTGCTTCGAGGAGTTCGAGCCGGCGCCGGGGCGGGCCTCCCTGCTGGCTACCGTGGGCAGCGGCGGGCGCCCGGTGCTGATCGTCAACGGTCACCTCGACGTGGTACCGGTGCACCGCCCCGGGTGGACGCGTGACCCCTTCGGGGGTGAGGTGGAGGACGGCCGGCTCTACGGGCGGGGCACCGCCGACATGAAGGGTGGGATCGCCGCTGCCGTCGAGGCCCTGGCCGCGCTGGAGCGAGCGGGCCGCCAGCCGGCGTGCGATCTCGCCTTCCACCTGGTCGCTGACGAGGAGCGGGGCGGCGCCCTGGGCACGGAGGCGCTGGTGGCCAGCGGCGCCGTGAAGGGGGACGCCTGCCTGGTGCCGGAGCCCACCGGCATGGCCGTCGGCGTGGCCGAGCGGGGTCTGTTCACCGCCACCATCACGGTGCACGGTCGGCCGGCGCACGGCAGCGAGCCGCGCCGGGGCGTGTCGGCCATCGAGAAGGCCGCCAAGGTCGTCCTGGCCCTGCACGGCGCCGATTTCGGCGGTCCCGACCACCGCCTGCTCGGACGGCCCACGTGCAACGTGGGCGTCGTGGAGGGCGGCACCGGCCACAACACCGTCGCCGAGCGCTGCACGCTGGTCGTCGACCGCCGCCTGCTCCCCGGCGCCACGCGCCAGACCGCCGAAGCCGGGCTGCGGGCGGCCATCGACGCCGTGGACGACGACGAGCTGCGCTACGACCTCGAGCCGGGCGTGTTCGGCGAGGCCTCGGAGCTCGACGCCGGGCACCCGTTCGTGGCCCAGGTCCAGGCCGCCATGACTGCCGTGCTGGGCGCGCCGGAACCGGTGGTGGGCATGCAGTTCAGCACCGACGCCCGCTTCGTGCGCAACCACGGCGGCATCCCCACGGTGGTGTGCGGGCCCGGCGAGATGAGCCAGGCCCACACCGACGACGAGTGGGTCGAGGTGGGCCGGCTGGTCGACGCCGCCGCCGTGTACGCCGAGCTGTTCGCCTCCTTCCGGGCGTGAACCGCCGGGTCGCCGCCCCCCCTGGCCCGGCGCGTCCACCCGCCCGCGTCACCGTCGAGTCCACCGTCGACCCCGCCGTCGTGGCGCAGATCCTCGAGGCCCGCCGTGGCGTGGTCCTCGAGCGGGCGGCCGGCGACGGCAGGTTCGAGGCCGTGGAGGGGCCGGTCGAGGACTACGTGCGCACCGTGGCCAGCGAGGAGCTGCCCGACGGTCGCTGCCACGTCCGCCAGACGGTGCAGTACCGGCTGACGCTGCCCTACTGGGGGTGGCTGTTCGGCCTGCCGATGCGGCGCACCCTCGGCCGCCTGCTGCCCCGCGCCGGCGTGCCGTGGTGGTCGCCGCCCGACCGCCTCGGCCCGGACGCCGCCCGCACGCTCGCCGCCCTGTGCGCCCTGTCCGTCGTGCTCGGCTACCTCGGCACGGTGCTGACCCAGACCATCACCTTCGCCGCCGCCGAGTTCGGGGCCAGCCGGGGGGCCCAGGGCGTGGCCCTTGCCGCCGTGCGGGCCGACGTGGTCGTCGCCCTGGTGCTGGTGGCCCTGGCCGACCGGCGGGGCCGCCGCGGTGTGCTGCTCGTCTCCAGCGCGGTCGGCTCCGCCCTCACCGCCACCGCCGCGCTGGCGCCGTCGCTGGCCTTCCTCGCCGCCAGCCAGGTGGGCACCCGCGGGTTCGTCACCGCGGCAGTGATCATCCTCACCGTGGTCGCCGCCGAGGAGATGCCCGCCGGCTCCCGGGCCTACGGCGTGAGCCTGCTGGCCATGTCGGCCGCCCTCGGCGCCGGCGCCTGCGTGCTGCTCCTGCGGGTGGCCGACGTCGCCCCCGGGGCGTGGCGGGCCCTGTTCGCCCTCGGCCTGGTCGGCGTCCCGCTGGTGCGCAGCGTGGCCCGGCGCCTGCCGGAGACCCGCCGTTTCCGGGCCGCCCACGCCCAGGCGACCATCGCCGGGCACGCGGCGCGGTTCTGGCTGCTGGCGGTGTCGGCGTTCCTGTTCAACCTGTTCTTCGCCCCCGCCTCGCAGTTCGGCAACGAGTACCTGCGCACCGAGCGGGGCTTCTCGGCCGCCCGCATCTCGCTGTTCACCATCCTCACCGCCACCCCAGGCGGCATCGGCGTCGTGGTGGGTGGGCGACTGGCCGAGCGGGGCCGCAAGGTCGTGGGCGCCGTGGGCCTGGCCGTGGGCGTGGGCGCCACCGTGCTCATGTACCTGTCGTCGGGATGGCCGCTGTGGGCGTGGTCGACGCTCGGCTCGGTGGTGGGCGGCGCCACCGTGCCCGCCCTCGGCGTGTACGGGCCCGAGCTGTTCCCCACCTCGTTGCGGGGGCGGGCCAACGGCACCATCGCCGTGCTCGGGCGCCTGGGCAGCGTGGTCGGCCTGGTGGCCGCCGGCCAGCTCTCCGACTCGCTCGGCCGCCTCGGGCCGGCGCTGGCCCTCCTCGCTCTCGGCCCCGTCGTGCTCGCCGTGGTGGTGCTGGTGGCCTACCCGGAGACCGCCCACCGGGAGCTGGAGGACCTCAACCCCGAGGACGAGCCGGCGCCCCCCCCGAACCCGAGTACATAGGCCCCGGTTTCCGGGCCCTATGTACTCGAAAAGGCCAGGGGGGTGAGCCAGGTGCGCACCGCCTCGGCCACCACGGCGTCGCGGCGGCGCAGGCCGTGGTCGCCGCCGTCGACCCACACGTGCGTCACCGGGCCCGGGATGGCCGCTGTCGCCTCTTCGAGCTCGGCCGGCGTGGCGAAGGCGTCACGGGTCCCCGACACGAACAGGCACGGCACGCCGAGGCGGGGGAAGTGCTCGACCCGCACGCGCTCGGGCCTCCCCGGGGGGTGCAGGGGGTAGGACACCAGCACCAGAGCCAGGCAGGGCAGCCCCTCGGCGGCGGCGACGGAGCACATGCGCCCGCCCATCGAGCGCCCGCCGAGGGCCACCCGCTCGGGGGGGAGC
>JALYMX010000226.1 GCA_030773495.1 Actinomycetota bacterium
TCGTTGGGCCTTGGACGGGGATGAGGATGGCGGCGCCGAGATAGCGGGCGAGGACGAACTCCGAGCCGAGGAAGATCCACAGCAGTACGCCGAGCTCGATGACCAGGTTGGTGAAGCGAACATGAACGCCAGGGCGGACTCGAACCGTGCTCCCTTGGTCCACAGGGCTCGAGTGGCGGCGAGCGCCGCGAAGGAGCACGAGGAGGAAATGAAGCCGAGGCCGGTGGCGAGGCCGACATCGCGCGCCCCGCCGCCACCGAGGCGCTCGGCCGCCTCGGTGGGCTTCACGAACACCTGGATGGCTGAGGAGAAGGCGTAGCCCAACACGAGGGCCCAGGCGGCCATCCACAGCAGCGACGCCGTGGTGTAGATGGCGTCCCACGCCGCTCCGGCGACCGCGCTCATCGCCGCTCGCTGATCGCGGTCGGGCCCCGCTCGCCGACCTCGGTGCGGTCGGACTGGCTCATCCCCAGGGGGTCCGAGGGGAGAGCTGGTGGAGTGAAGTTGCGCATTCGGTTGGCATTGAGCACGACCGACAGGGAGCTCGCCGCCATGGCCACGGCGGCGATCATGGGGCTCAACCGGATGCCGAGGAACGGGTAGAGGATCCCGGCGGCGATGGGGATGCCGGCGGTGTTGTAGGCGAAGGCGAAGAACAGGTTCTGGCGGATGTTGCGCATGGTCGCCTTGCTCAAGGCGATGGCCGTCACCAGCGCCCGCAGCTCACCGGACATGAGCGTCACGTCGGCCGACTCGATGGCCACGTCGGTCCCGGTGCCCATGGCGAAGCCGACGTCGGCCTGAGCAAGGGCGGGTGCGTCGTTCACGCCGTCGCCCACCATGCCCACCAGGCGGCCCTCGTCCTGGAGGCGGCGGACCTCGGCCGACTTGTCCTCGGGCAGCACCTCGGCGAGCACGCGGTCGATCCCGACCTGGACGGCGATCGCCTCCGCCGTGCGGCGGTTGTCGCCGGTCAGCATGGCCACCTGGAGCCCCATGCGGTGCAGCTCGCCCACGGCGGCGGCCGAGTCGGCCTTGACCGTGTCAGCGACGGCCACGAGCCCCGCGGAGCGCCCGTCCACCGCGACGTACATGGCCGTCTTGCCCTCGACGGCCAGCCGCTCCGCCTGGCCGTCGAGCTCGGCCACGTCCATGTCGGCTTCGGCGAGCAGCCGCCGGTTCCCGACCAGCACCCGCTGGCCGTCGACGTCGGCGGTAACGCCCTTTCCCGTGATCGAGTCGAACGAGGATGCGTCGGGGACGGGCGCGCCCCGTTCACGGGCACCGCGCACGATGGCTTCCCCGAGCGGATGCTCCGAGGAGGCCTCCGCCGCGGCCACGAGCCGCAACAGCTCTGTCTCGTCGACCGGCGACTTCCTCGTGACGACGACGTCGGTCAGGGCCGGCTCGCCCTTCGTGATGGTGCCGGTCTTGTCGAGCACCACGGTGTCGAGTTTGTGGGCCGTCTCGAGCGCCTCGGCGGAGCGGATCAACGCTCCGTTGTTGGCCCCCTTGCCGGTCGCCACCATGATCGAAAGGGGCGTGGCCAGGCCGAGCGCGCAGGGGCAGGCGATGATCAACACGGCGACAGCGGCGACCAGCGCCGGGGTGAGCGCGGGGTCGGGGCCGAAGAGGAACCAGGCCATGAAGGCGCCGATGGCCACGAAGATGACGACGGGCACGAACCACCCGGCGACGGTGTCGGCCAGGCGCTGGATCGGGGCCTTCGACGACTGGGCCTGCTCGACGAGGCGGATGATCTGGGCCAGCACGGTGTCGGCGCCCACGCGGGTGGCGCGGAAGCGAAAGGCGCCGGTCTGGTTGATGGTGGCCCCGACCACCAGGTCCCCAGGGCCCTTGCTCACCGGAAGGCTCTCGCCGGTCACCATCGACTCGTCGAGCGTCGAGGTGCCCTCGACGATCTCCCCGTCGACGGGCACCTTCTCCCCGGGGCGCACGAGGACGACGTCGCGCGGGCGCACCTCCTCGACGGGGATCTCGGCTACGACGCCGTCGCGCTCGACGGTGGCCGTCCGCGCCTGCAGGCCGACCAGGGCCTTGATGGCGGCGCCCGTCTGCGCCCGGGCCTTGGCCTCGAGGAAACGGCCGAGGAGGATCATGGTGATGATGAAGCTGACGACTTCGAAGTAGACGTCGCGCAGCTCCTCGGGGAGCACACCAGGCGCGACGGTGACGACGAGGCTGTAGCCGAAAGCGGCGATCGTGCCGACGGTGATGAGCGAGTTCATGTCCGCCGTGCGATTGCGCAGCGTCAGCCAGCCGATGTGGTGGATGGGCCAGCCGACCCAGACCATGACCGGGGCGGTCAGGGCGAGTTGCACCCAATGGTTCATGAGCAGGTCAGGGACGAGGTGCTCGCCGAGGAAGTGCCCCACCATCGCCGCGTACAGCACCGGGACGGTGAGCACGGCTCCCACCGCCACCCGCCAGGTGAGATCACGGACCTCGGCGGCGCGCGCCGCGTCCTCGGCGTCCTCAGTCGCCGCCGAGCCGGGCTCGGAGCGGTCGGCGACGTCGAAGCCCGACGCCTTGGTCAGGTGGTCGCGCAGCTCCTCCACCGCGATCTGCGTGGCGTCGTAGGAGACGCTGACCCTCCCCGATCCCTGGTTGACGTCGATCTTCTCGACGCCGGGGTGGCGGCGCATCTTTGCCTCGATGTCCACCACGCGCGTCGGCAGGCTCGTCAGGCTGCCGAGGAGGGAGAAGTGGGCGCAGGAGCGCTCGGCGACGGCGTGCGTCGGCCCCACGCCGACCGCCTCGGCGAACTCCCCGCTGTCGTCGTCCGCCGGCTGGCTGGAGCGGTCGGCGGGCTCGACGATGACCTTGCCGTGCAGCATGTTCATCCCGCAGGCCCACCCGTACTCACCGGGCTCGGCCGGGGTGAACTCGACCGGGGTCTTGGCGAACGGGGCGAGGCTGCGGCCCAGCTTGAAGTCCGGGAACACCACCCGCTCCGTGCAGCCCGAGTTGTCGTGGCGGTGGAAGATCAGCCTCACCGGCGTCCCCGCCTTCACCCTCACGAGGTCAGGCGAGTACCCGCCCTTCACCTCGATGTCGACCTCCTGTACGCCGCCGCGGAGTGTGGCGGCGTGGGCGATCTTCGGGCCGAAGAAGTACCACGCCAGCCCGGCGATGGCGGTCACGCCTCCTACCAGGACGGCGACCTCAGCGGCGACCATTCACCACCTCCTTTGCTCGTGGGCGCCCTGGCATTCGAGGTCTGAGCGCTCCATCCCTACGCCTCGCCGTCGGAATACCGCAGACGCCAGCTCCGGCCCCCGTCTGAGGAGACGTGGATCTGCGTGCGGTCGCCGGCCGTCACTGCCGCGTAGAGCTCGTCGTCGGTCACCAGCAGCGCCTGAGGCTCGCTGGTCAGCGCCTCCCGCGGCTCCCACCGCCCGTCGACGCGCCGGTAGGTCTCACCGGCCGGCGACACGCCCCACAGGCCCTGCTCGGCGCCCCACGAGAGGAAGGCGAGCTGGGGGCCGTCGACGGGCTCCCACGTGCGGCCGCCGTCGCCGCTCTCGGCGAGGCCGCGCCCGGTGGAGGCCACCAGGTGATCGGCGTCGGCCGGGTCCACGGCAAAGTCCCCCATGGCGAGGCGCGAGCGCGTGTCCCACTGCTTGCCGTCGGCGCTCACCATGAACCGCCCGCCGGTCGAGTCGTAGCCGTAGACGTTGCCGTGGGTGGCGACCAGGGAGTGGAAGTCGGCCTCCCCGAGCAGCGAAAGCGGGTCCCACGTCTGTCCGCCATCCGTGCTCTCGACCAGGCCGAGCAGCGGAGGTCGTCCGGGTTTGCGCAGCCGGTTGTCGTTGAGGTCGGGGTGGCCGCTGGCCAGGAAGTGGTCGGGGCCGACCACGGTGAAGCCCATGGTGTCCTGCACGAGCTTGCCGACCCGCTCGGCCTTGCCGTCCGCGGGAACCCGAAAGACCCCGAGGTGGGAGGCGGCGTAGAGGTTGCCGTTGGCAGGGTTGATGCCGAGGCCGTGCACGTGGGCCACGCCTTCGCCGGCACTCGGCGTCGTGCGTGTACCGGACTCCTCACGAGTGACCACGACGACGACCAGCAGCACGGCGATGACCGGCGCCACGGCCGCCCACGTCGGGAATCCGTTGGAGCGGGGGGTGTTCGGCGACGGGCGGCGCACCCGGCGGCGGGGCCCCATCCTGGTCGACGCCATCCTCAACGCCTTCCGGTCAGCTCGTCGCCCGACGCGTCCGGCTGGCCCTGTCGAAGCTCAGCGATCTCGGCCCGCAGGGCTGCCACCTCGCTCGCCTCCTCGCTCGACTTCCGCCCGCTCAGCGCGTACCAGGCGAAGCCGCCCAGGACCACGAGCATCATCAGGCTGCCCCCGAGAGCCGCCCACACCGCGCTCATCTCGTCGCCTCCGAATGGCTCTGCCGCTCCGCGCGCAGGGCGGCTACCTCAGCCTGCAGCTGGGCCAGCTCGTCGGGGTTCGTGCCAGTCGTGTCGTCCTTCGTCTTGCAGCTGCCCATCGACCCCATGGCTCGCATCATGAGCAGCATCGACAACGGGCACACCGCCAGGACGAGCAGCGGGACGGCGGCGACGGCCAGCCCGGGGACGAGGGCGTAGAGCCCGACGCCGACGGCGGCGAGCGCAGCGATCACCTTCCAGTTCAAGCACTTCATGTGTTGCTCCTCTCATGAGCGTGGTCGCCGCACGCTTGGTGCATGCGGTCGTGCAGCGCCCGGTCCTCCTCGGACAGCCGGGCGGACATCTGGGCGTGCATCTCGTCCATCTCGTCGCTGTGGCCTCCCATCCCCATGCCGGGATGGGCCGCGTGCATCTCCTCGTCCATCCAGCGCATCTCTGCGACTGGGTCACCGGGGTCCGCTGACGCCCGGGCGGCGGCGAAGCCGAGCCCGAGTGCGGCGATCACCGCCACAACGGACGCAAGCAGACGCGCAGCGCGTCCAACAGATCTCTTCATCGTCCCTCCTCGTGGGCCCCCGAACGAGGGCGTCAGCCTGCGTGCGCGACCAGATGGCGGCGCGTCGAGGGGCGCGCGGGCGCGCGCCTAGGCCAGACGAGGAGGTCGGTCGAGTCCCGACGGAGCGAGAAGGCTCGCGACGACAGGCGCCCGCAGGCGCAGCTGTAGGGCGACCAGCACGAGGGCAATGCCGACCACGGTCGCCAGGACCGCAAAGACGCAACTGCTCGCGACCATCATGCCGAGGTCGCAGTCGGCGCAGTC
>JALYMX010000227.1 GCA_030773495.1 Actinomycetota bacterium
CGTGCCGGCGCCCCTGGTGTGGCCCTTTCTCGCCCACGTCGTGGCCATGTTCCCCGACTTCCTCTTCACCGCCGGCATTGCCCACGAGCGCTGGATGGACGTGTTCCTCGGCCACGTGAGCACCCACTTCGTGCCCGGGCGCAACCTCACCTGGTTGGTGGTGTTCCTGGCCGCGCTCGGCGCCTACCTGGCCGTGCTGGCCCGGCTCCCCCTTCGGAGCCGGGCATGACGGCCGGCCGGTAGCTCCGACGTCGCCTGTCAGGTCGAGGCTCCGGCCCCGCTGCTGAGCCGGGGGCGGTCGTGGTGCCGCACTGCAGCGCGGCCTTCCTGGCCGCCGCTCTCGCCGCCGCCCGTCCCCAGGCCACCGAGGTACCCGACTCGGCGACCACCCGCGCCATCTTTCGGCGGCCCCCTCAATAGATTCATCGAATGAGCCGGCCGCGCCTGTACGCCCATGTCCTCCTGTCTGCCGCTGCCCTGATCGCCGCATGCGGCGGCGATCCCGAGCAGACAACCGCCCCGACCCCGTCGACCGCCGCACCCGACGAAGAGAACGCCCCCCCCACGGCGGCGCCGAGCACCGAGGTCGCCCCCAGCACCCAGGCCACCACTACCGGCGTTTCAACCACCACGGCGGCACCGCGGCGGCCCACGACGGCGCCCCCAGCCAAACGGCGGGCGGCGCCACCGTCGACCACTGCGCCGCAACCAGCGCCCGACGCACCAGTTCTGTCGTTCACCAGCACCACCGCGGCCGGCCCCGTACGCCTGGAGGTGCGTGAGGTCGCCCGGGGACTGGACACGGTGTGGGCACTGGCATGGGACCCGTCCGGCCGCCTGTGGTTCACTGAACGCGCGGGGCGGCTCACCCGTCTCGGCGACCCGCCCCGCACGATCGCCGGCGTGGCAGAAGCGGGCGAGGCGGGCCTGATGGGGCTCGAGATCGACAAGCGGGGGCGCGTCTTCCTCATGTACACCGGCCGGGACGACAACCGTGTGGTGCGCCTCGAGCCGGATGGCTCCCAAGCGGTACTCGTGCAGGGGATCCGCAAGGCGTCGATCCACGACGGGGGACGGCTGCGCTTCGGGCCCGATGGTTCCCTCTACGCATCGACGGGCGACGCCGCCGAGCCGGAGTTGGCCCAGCGGGACGACAGCTTGAACGGCAAGGTGCTCGTGGTCGACACAGACCGCGGCGGGTCGAGGGTGTTCAGCAAGGGCCACCGAAACGTCCAGGGCCTGTGTTTCAGCGCCGCCGGGCGCTTCCTCGCCACCGAGCACGGGCCTGACCGCGGCGACGAGGTCAACGTGCTCAGCGCGGGCTTCAACGGCGGGTGGCCGGCGACCACCGGGACGGGGATCAGGAACTACACCCCAACCATCGCCCCCGCCGGCTGCGCCGTGTACGAGGCGAACCTGATCCCCGCGTGGCGCGGCTCGATGCTCTTCGCGTCCCTGAAAGGTCGCGACCTGCGACGGCTCACCTTCGGCCCCGACGGCTCGGTGGCGGGCGAGGAGGTGCTCCTCGATGGCGACTTCGGGCGGCTGCGCGACGTCGCCGTGGGGCCGGACGGGGCCGTGTACCTGGCCGTGTCAAACCGCGACGGGCGGGGCTCGCCGCAGGAGGGTGACGACCGCATCCTGCGCATCACGCCGGCGCCTTAGCGCGACGAGGACACCGCGTGGGCGCACCGCTTGGAGCGAGCTGCGTGACAGGTACGGCCCGTGAGATGTCTCGTCGTCCACGACCACGACCACGACCACGACGACGCGTCCGCGCCTGCTGTTCGACGGCGTCGGCTGAACCCGGGCGAGCGCGCCGGCGGTCAGGGGAGCGTCGCGGTGGTCGTGCTCGTCGTGGTCGGGATCGAGGCGTCGTGGGCAGGCGGCAGCCCGATGTCGCCGCCGGCGATCGGCGGCCCCCCCGCTGCCGGTACACCCGCTCGCGATCAGAAGCGTTGCCCCAACGTGGTGGCGCCGCGAGGGTCTCGCGGCCGAAGGCGCCTGTCGCACCTCCTGTGGGACAGTGAGTGCGTGACGCGGCGGTCGTTGGTGGCAGTCCTCCTTACGACCGCACTGGCCGGCTGTGCCACGACGAACCCCGCGCCCCCAGCGGCCGGCATCGCGTCGCCCCTCGGGACAAGCCCACCTCGCCGGCCCGCGGTGGCACTGCCTTTGGTCCCAGCCGAGCTCGCGGCGCCTGCCTTCCCCGCCTCGGCGCCGCCCTCCTTGTCCGCCGCCGTCGCCGCCCGCTTGGCCGACGCCCGCCTCCGCGGCACCACGGTCGGGCTGGCCGTGTGGATGGACGGTTACGGCGAGGTGGTGGCCCACAACGCCCACCTTCCCCTCACCCCGGCCTCCACGCAAAAGCTGTTCACGGCGGTGGCAGCGCTCGCCGCCCTCGGACCGGACGCCAAGCTGGAGACGGCAGTGCGGGCCCACGGCATCGTCGCCGACGGACGGCTGCAAGGCGACCTGGTCCTTGTGGGGGGCGGCGACCCCTCGCTGCGCAGCCGCGGTGCCCACTCGCTCGACACGCTGGCGGCGCAGGTGAGTGCCGCAGGGATCCGTCGGGTGGCGGGCGATCTCGTTGGCGACGAGAGCCGGTTCGACGCTGCGCGGACGGCACCGGGCTGGCTCGACTGGCACGTCCCCCAAATCATCGGCCCCCTCTCCGCACTGGCGGTCGACGCCAACCGCCACCGCCGGGATGCCGCCTACGTCGCGGACCCGGTGGTCGGCAACCTGCGCCTGTTCCGCGCCGCGCTCGCTCGTCACGGCGTGGCGGTCGAAGGGGCCGACGTTGGCGGGCGGGCGACGCCCGATGCCGCCGTAGTCGCCTCGCTCCGCTCTGCCCCGCTCACGTCGCTGGTGGCCGAGATGCTCACCCGCAGCGACAACCTGGCGGCGGAGCTGCTGCTGAAAGAGGTCGGGTTCCGTCAGCGAGGTGTCGGGTCCACCGCCGCCGGAGTCGACGCCGCGACGGAGGCGCTCCGGGGGCTCGGCCTGTCGCTGGGGGGCACGGCCGCCGACGGATCGGGTTTGAGCCGTCACGACCGGCGGTCACCGAGGGAGTGGCGCGAGCTGCTGCAGGCCGCCGTCGCACAGCCGTGGGGCGAAGCGTTCATGGCCGGGCTCCCGGTGGCAGGGCGGACGGGGACGCTCGTCGGCCGTTTCAAAGGGACGCGCCTCGAGGGCACGCTGCGGGCCAAGACGGGGCGGATCCTGGAGGCCCGGGCGCTGTCGGGCTACCTGACGACGGCGGGAGGTCGTGGCGTGGTTTTCTCCGTGGTCGTCAACGACACGGCACCATCGTCGCCGGTGGTGGGCGCGATTGACGACGTGGTGCTAGCGATCGCGGCCGACGCCTCCTGAGCCGGCAAGCCGTGCCGCCCACGCATCGGCGCAACGCAGGGGTCGAATCGACGTCACGCCCGTGGTGGACCCGCGATCGGAGGACCTGAGCCGGGCGAGCACCGGGGTCGGATTCGGCGCTTCGTCGACGAGCTGCTTCCGACAGCGGCCGGCGCCGGCGAGCACGTCGTCGCCATTGGCGTTCGGGCCCGGCTCACGCTCTCCATGGCGCTGGTGCGGTCGGCACCGGCTTCGCTCGCCAGTGCAGCAGCGAAAGATCGCCTCGGCAGCTGAGCTGCCAACACCGTTGCGTGCCGCCGCCACCACAACTCGCCTGCGCAGCTCGTGTTCACGACGCTGGCGACACTCGAAACCTGCATGCAACGTCGAAGGGCCGGCTCTTGCCGGCCCGACAACCTCAACGCCTCGACGGCGGCGCCCGAGACGGGCACCAGGGGGAGGGGCTTTAGCCCCCTCCCCCTGGTGCCAAGGCTACGGGTTGCTCCAGCGGTTGGTCAGGGCGCTCACGCCCCCTGCTCCGACCTCCGGCGCATGGCGAGGATGGTGCCGCCGCCGGCGAGCAGTCCCACGCCGAGCGTGAGGGCAGTGATGAGCTCGGCACCGGTCCTCGGCAGCCCACCACCGCCACCGCCACCGCCGCCAGCGCCGGGGTCGCTCGCCGGCAG
>JALYMX010000228.1 GCA_030773495.1 Actinomycetota bacterium
GCGGGCGGCCCGCACGCCGGCGTCCGAGCCCGCCTGACGGGGCGGCGCCCGCCCACCCGCCGCCATTCGCGGCATGGCGGGGCGCCGGGCGTCGGCGCCGTCAACCTAGGGTGGGCGGCGCATGCGCATCGCCACCTGGAATGTCAACTCGCTGAAGGTCCGGCTGCCCCGGGTGGAGGAGTGGCTGGGCTACGCCCGCCCCGACGTGCTGTGCCTCCAGGAGACCAAGCTGTCCGACGCGACCTTCCCGGCGCTCGCCTTCGAGGCGCTGGGGTACCGGTCGGTCCACCATGGCAACGGGCGCTGGAACGGCGTCGCCATCGTGAGCCGCGTGGGGATCGACGACGTGGTGCCCGGGTTCTGCGAGGGCCTCGAGGCCGACCCGGACACCCGCCTGCTGTCCGCCACGTGCGGCGGCGTGCGGGTGTCGAGCGTGTACGTACCCAACGGGCGCAGCGTCGGGAGCGAGCACTACGAGTACAAGCTGTCGTGGTTGGCTCGGCTGCGCCGCCACCTGGAGGCCACCTGCGACCCCGACGGCCCCGTCGCCGTGTGTGGCGACTTCAACGTGGCACCCGAGGACCGGGACGTGTGGGACGCCACCGCCTTCGTCGGCTCCACCCACGTCAGCGCCGCGGAGCGCTCGGCCCTTGCCCACCTGGCCGCGTGGGGCCTGTGCGACGCCCTGCGCCTCGTGCACCAGGAGGACCGGCTGTTCACGTACTGGGACTACCGGGCGGGCGACTTCCACAACCACCGGGGGATGCGCATCGACCTGGTGCTGGTGAGCAAGCCGCTGGCCGAGCGGGTGAGCTACGCGTTGATCGACCGGTCGGCCCGGAAGGGGAAGCTGCCCTCCGACCACGCCCCGGTGCTGGTCGACGTGGCCGACTGAGCCGTGGGGTGCGCTAGCGGGCCACTGGGATGCGGCGACGGTCCACGTCCACCCAGTCGGGCGGCCACGCCGCCTCGAAGGGCTCGAAGGGGAGCGGCAGGGCAGCGGCGCCCGAGCCGCTGAGCAGCGGGGGCCGGCGGGGGTCGCGGGTGCCCGCGCTGCCGCCCCGACCCCGGGAGATGATGAGCCCGAAGTTCGGGTCGGGCACGGCGTCGAGGGCGGCCTCCACGCCCGGCGAGGTGCGGTAGGCGTCCCACGCCTGCTCGTCGGCGAAGGCCACCTCGAACACCACGCCCCAGGAGTGGCGGTGCCACGCCCAGTCGACGGCGCCGCCGGAGAGCGCCGCCTCCACCAGACGGTCGCCGTAGGCGTCGGCCCAGCCCGACGCGGGAGAGGCGCCGTCGAGCACCTCGATGGACATCCAGTAGGCCACGGCGTTGTGGAACGTACGCCTTCGCGGGTCGTCGGGCAAGACTTCGCTCACCGCAGCGCCGAGCGCAGCTTCTCGAGCCCCGATCCGAGCGCTTCGCGCAACTCCGCGCGCGAGAGGCCGAGCTCGTTGTGCAGCTGCTTCATGGTGCGGGCCGGCTCACCGTTGAGCCCGTAGTGGCAGGTGATGACCCGCCGCTCCAGCTCGTCGAGCCCGTCGAGCAGGTGCCCGGAGTCGGCGAGCAGCGAGACCATGTCGTCGTCGACGACGGCCGACGGGTCGGTGACCTCGGGGCCGCTGTCCGGATAGGGCCAGCCGCCGTCCGAAGGCCACAGGAACGTCCGCATACCCGTTGTTGTCGCGCCGCCCGCACCGTGGAGTCAACCCTGTTCTGCCAGCCATCGCGCCAGCGCCGCCGCCTCGAGGTCGGCGTGCTCCACCAGCCCCGACACGATGGCCTTCTCGACGCGGCCGCCCACGAGCGGGAAGCGCACGCGCAGGTCGCCCTCGGCGAGGCGGTGCGTGGCGCCGACGCCGGCGCCGACGCCGACGTCGTGCAGCGTGGTCTGGTACGAGCACGACAGGCGGCCGGCATAGTGGTCGGGCACGATGCGGTGCTCGCCCCGATGCGTGGCCCGGTCGTAGGTCGTCTCCTCGACCCAGGTGAGGCGGGCGGGGTCGACGACCGAGGTGACGGCAGGGGCCAGCTCGCCGGCGAAGCGGTACCGCACCCGCTGGCGCACCACGGTGCCGTCGTCGGCGTGGTCGAGCAGTGCGGGAGCCCCGAGCGCCGGCAGCTCGGCCAGCCGGGCCAGGAACGCCGGGTCGACGAGGGCGGCCTCGACCTGCTCGAGGGGTGCGGCGACGTGCTGCTCGACGCGGAAGCGCACGGGGCCCGTTGACGCCGGGCTCAGGCTCCGACGCCGGCCAGGACGGCGAGCAACGTGTCGCCGTAGCGCTCCGCCTTCACCGGGCCGAGCCCGGGGAGCGCCAGCAGCTCGGCGCGCGTGGTGGGCCTGGCCTCGGCGACGGCGGCCAGGGTGGCGTCGTGGAAGATGACGTGGGCGGGGACGCCCGAAGCCTGCGCCATGGCCGAGCGCCACGCCTTGAGGGCGTCGAGCACGGCCGGGTCGGCCTCCGCGCCGGCGCGCCGCCGGGCTCCC
>JALYMX010000229.1 GCA_030773495.1 Actinomycetota bacterium
ACGCCGGCCGCCTCCCCTTCCCCGACGCCGCCTTCGACCGCGTCGTCGCCGCCGAGATGCTCGAGCACGTGCCCGACGACGGGGCCGTGATGGGCGAGCTGTCGCGGGTCCTGCGGCCCGGCGGAACGCTGGCCGTCACCGTCCCCCGGTGGCTCCCGGAGCGGGTGAACTGGGCGCTGTCGAGGGAGTACCACCAGGTGGAAGGGGGCCACGTGCGCATCTACCGCCGGGGGCCACTGCGCCGGCGCCTGGCCGCCGCCGGGCTCCGCCCGGTGGGCTCCCACCACGCCCACGCCCTGCACACCCCGTACTGGTGGCTGCGGTGCGCGGTGGGCGTGGGGCGCGACGAGCAGGTCGTGGTGCGGGCCTACCACCGGGTGCTGGTGTGGGACATCACCCATCCCCGCTCGCCGCTCCGGCTCCTCGAGCGGGCGCTCGACCCGCTGCTCGGCAAGAGCCTCGTCCTCTACCTGCAGAAGCCGGAGAAGCCGCCGTGCTGAGCCCCGAGGAGGTGGCGGCCACGGCGGCGACCATCGCCGCCGCCCAACGTCCCGACGGCCTGGTCCCGCGCTCGCCCGGTGGCGCCGCCGACCCGTGGAACCACGTCGAGGCGGCCATGGCCCTCACCGCCGGCGGGCGCCGGGCGGACGCCGAGCGGGCCTACCGGTGGCTGGCGACCACCCAGCACGTCGACGGCTCGTGGTGCGCCGGGTACCACGCCGGCCGGATCACCGACGCCACCAGGGACACCAACCAGTCCAGCTACGTCGCCGTGGGCGTCTGGCACCACTACCTGGCCACCGGGGACGCCGGGTTCCTCGAGGCCATGTTCCCGGTGGTCGACGCCGCCGTCGGCTTCGCCGTGCGCCACCAACGACCCGGCGGGGAGGTGCGCTGGGCCGTGGCACCGGACGGCCGCCCCGACGACATGGCCCTGCTCACGGCGTCGTCGTCGGTGTACCTCAGCCTGCGCTGCGCCGTGGCCACGGCCGAGCACCTGGGCCGGCCCCGGCCGGGCTGGGAGGCGGCCGCTCGACGGCTCGGTGCCGCCGTGGCCCACCGCCCCGACGCCTTCGACGCCAGGGACCGCTGGGCCATGGACTGGTACTACCCGGTGCTCTGCGGCGCGGTGCGGGGCTCGGCCGCCCGCCGGCGCCTCCTCGGGCGCTGGGACGAGTTCGTGCTCGACGGGCGGGGCGTGCGCTGCGTTGGCGACCGGCCGTGGGTGACGGCGGCCGAGACCGCCGAGTGCGCCCTCGCCTGCGGCGCGTGCGGCATGGACGCCGAGGCGGTGGCGCTGCTGGAGTGGGCCCGGGCGCTGCGCCACCACGACGGCTCGTACTGGACCGGCTACGTCCACCCCGACGGCGTGCACTTCCCCGCCGGCGAGCGCACGACCTACAGCGCAGCGGCCGTGGTGCTCGCCGCCGCCGCCCTCACCGGCGACGGCCGGGCCGCCGCCTTGTTCCGAGGGCCGTCGCTCCCGCCGGCCTTGGTGCGCTCAGCACCCGTCGCCGACCCGGCGCAGCACCCGTAGGCTCCCGCACGCCGACACCTCGGCGAAGGCCCCGGAGGCCACGGCCCGGCACCACAGCTCGTACGGGGGGCGGCCGCCGTCGGCGGGGTCCGGGAACACGTCGTGGATGGCCAGCAACCCGCCGCGGGCCACGTGCGGCACCCAGCCCAGGTAGTCGGCCTCGGCCGGCTCGGCGCCGTGGGCCCCGTCGAGGAAGAGCAGGGCGAGCGGCGTGCGCCAGAAGGCGGCCACCGCCTCGGAGTCGCCGACCACGGCCACGACGACATCCTCGAGCCCGGCCGCCTCGATGGTGCGGCGGAAGAACGGCAGGGTGTCGATGCGCCCCGAGCCGGGGTCGACCACCTCCGGGTCGTGGTGGTCCCACCCCGGCTGGTTCTCCTCCGACCCACGGT
Organism: Actinomycetota bacterium; assembly: GCA_030773495.1. Taxonomy (GTDB): domain Bacteria; phylum Actinomycetota; class Acidimicrobiia; order Acidimicrobiales; genus JALYMX01. The sequence continues at coordinate 1,930 of JALYMX010000229.1, forward strand.
GGTGGTCGACGGTGAACAGCACCGTACCCCCCTCGCGCGCTGCGGCGCCGAGGTGCACCGCCGACTTGCCGCAGTACGTCCCCACCTCGAGCAGGGGCCCGAGCCCGGAGGTGGCCGCCACCCGCCCGGCGGCGTACAGGGCCAGCCCCTCGGCGGGCGGCAGGAACCCCTTGGCCGCCCGGGCCACCGCCTGCAGGGCGGGGTCGAGGCCGCGGGGCGCGCTCGTCAGGCGACGATCTCGTCGGCCAGAGCGGCACCCGGTTCGTCGTCGCGGTCCACGAACAGGACCTTGTTGAACAGGACGAACTTCGCCACCCACAGCACCCCGAAGGCGGCGATGACGGCGGTGTTGACGATGACGGCCTGGACGAGCCGGGTGTCGGCCACGTCCCGTGCCCACGACTCGGCGACGTCGGCCGACCAGGTCGAGAACGCCAACCCGAGGAGGGCGATGACCCAGAAGGGCACGACCTCCTTCCACAGGTGGGACCTGCCGGTCTTGCCCCATGTCCAGCGCCGGTTGAGGTAGTAGGACGGCAAGCCGCCGATCATGCACGCCAGGATGTTGGACGAGCGGGCCGTCCAGTGCAGCCCGGCGAAAGCGCTGAAGAGGATGATCTGGTTCACTCCTACCGAGACGGCCGACACGGCCAAGTAGCGCACCGCCTTCTGGCCGCCCGGCGTACGGGTCCGGGCGCGCAGGGCGGACATGGAGGCGAGCATCGACTGATCGTACCGGCCCTGGTCAGGCTCCCATGGCGTGGTACCCGCCGTCGACGTGGACCATCTCCGCGGTCGTGGCGGGGAACCAGTCCGACAGCAGGGCCACGCACGCCCGGGCCACGGGCTCGGCGTTCCCCACGTCCCACCCCAGGGGTGCCCGCGCCGACCAGGCGTCCTCGAAGGCGGCGAAGCCGGGGATGGACCGGGCCGCCACCGTGCGGACCGGCCCGGCGCAGACCAGGTTCACCCGGATGCCGAGAGGGCCGAGGTCACGGGCCAGGTACCGCGACGTCGCCTCGAGGGCGGCCTTGGCCACGCCCATCCAGTCGTAGGCGGGCCACGCCTGGCGGGCGTCGAAGTCCAAGCCCACGATCGAACCGCCAGTGTCCTTCATGAGGGGCACGACGGCCTGGGCCAGCGCCTTGAGCGAGTAGGCCGACACGTGCAGCGCGGTGGCCACGTCCTGCCACTCAGCCCTCAGGAAGTCGCCGCCCAGGCACGCCTCCGGCGCGAATCCCACGGCGTGCAGCACGCCGTCGACCCGCCCCCACCGCTGTTCGAGGTCGGCGGTGAGGCGGGCCAGGTGCTCGGGGTCGGTGACGTCGAGCTCCAGCACGTCGGGCGGGTTGGGCAGGCGGCGGGCCGACCGGCGCGTGAGGTTCATCGGGCGCCCGAACGAGGTGAGGACCAGCTCGGCGCCCTGCTCCTGGGCGACCCGGGCCACGGCGAAGGCGATCGACGCCTCGGTGAGCACGCCGGTGACGACCAGTCGCTTGCCTTCGAGCAGCACGCGTCCTCCTCTCCGCTCTACAGGGGCGTGTTGGCGTGGCGGCGCCGGGGCAGCTGCTCCCGCTTGGTGCGGAGGGCGGACAGGGCGGCGGCGACGGCGCGGCGGGTGTCGACCGGGTCGATCACGTCGTCGACGAAGCCCCGCTCGGCCGCCACCAGCGACGAGCAGTAGCGGGCGGCGTACTCCTCCTCGAGCGCTCGACGCTCCCGCTCGCGGGCCTCCTCGTCCTCGATGGAGGCCAGGCGCCGCCCGTGCAGGACGCTGACGGCGCCGGCCGGGCCCATCACCGCCACCTCGGCGCCCGGCCACGCCACGCACACGTCGCCGCCCAGCCCCCGCGAGTCCATGACGATGTAGGCGCCGCCGTAGGCCTTGCGCAGCACCACCGAGACCCGCGGCACCGTGGCCGCCGCGTAGGCGTGCACCAGCTCGGCGCCGTGGCGGATCATGCCCCGCCACTCGACGTCCTTGCCGGGCTGGAACCCCGGCGTGTCCACGAAGGTGAGCAGGGCCACGTTGAACGCGTCGCACAGCTGCACGAACCGGGCCGCCTTGCGGGAGGCGTCGATGTCGATGGTGCCGGCCATCGAGCACGGCTGGTTCGCCACCACGCCCACGGGCTGGCCGGCGATGGTGGCCAGGGCGGTGACCATGCTCGGCGCGTGGCGGCCCCGCACCTCGAGGAACGAGCCGTCGTCGACCACGTCCTCGATCACGACGCGCACGTCGTACGACGCAGTGGCCCGCTCGGGCACGGCATCGGCGGCCGCCGGCGTGTCACGGTCGGCCTGGTCGTCGACCCACCGGGCGGGAGGCTCCTCGGCGTTGTTGGCAGGTAGGTAGGAGAGGATGTCCAGCACCAGGGCGAGGGCGTCCTCCTCGGTGGCCGCCTCCGCCCACGCCACCCCGGTGCGCACGAGGTGCACGGAGGCCCCACCCAGGGTCTCCCCGTCGACGTCCTGCCCGGTGATGCGGCGCACGATGGCGGGGCCGCTCACGTAGGCGTACGAGTCGGGGGTCACGACGACCACGTCGGCCAGGCCGAGGAGCAGGGCGGGACCGGAGACGCAGGGCCCGGTCACCACCACAGCCACGGGCACCACTCCCGACGCCGACCCGAAGGCGTGGGCGATCCGACCCCACGCGTGGAGGGAGTCGATGCCGTGGGCCACGTCGGCACCCGACGTGGACACCAGGCCCACCACGGGCACGCCGACCTCGGTGGCCGCGCGCACGAGACGGGCCACCGTCTCGCCCTCGGCCGGCCCGATGGCACCGCGATGGCTGCCGCCGCCCAGGCGGAACAGGGCCACCGGCCGCCCGTCGAGCTCGGTCATCTCGGCGGCGGCGCCCGACGACCGGCGGGCGGCGAGCGGAACGCGCCCCGACCCGCCGGCGACCACGGGGACGGTGGGCGCCGGCCGCGCCACCTCCGGCGCCGACGTCACTCGGGTGGGCCGGCGAGCACCAGGGTGGCGTTGTGCCCGCCGAACCCGAACGAGTTGGAGAGCACTGGCCCGGTGACCGACCGCGGCGAGCCGGCGACGACGTCGAGGGTGATGCCGGGATCCGTGCGGTCGTGGTTGGCGGTGGGCGGCACGAGCCCCTCGCCGGCGGCCAGGAGGCTGGCGACGGCCTCGACGGCGCCGGCGGCGCCGATGAGGTGGCCGGTGACGCCCTTGGTCGAGGTGACCGGCGGCGGCCCGCCAGCGAACACCTTGACCACCGCTTCGGCCTCGGCGGCGTCGTTCAAGGGCGTGGACGTGCCGTGGGAGTTGATGTGGCCGATGTCGGCCGGCGCCAGGCCGGCGTCCTCGAGCGCCGTCTCCATGCACGCCACCGCCCCGCTGCCGTCCGGGGACGGAGCGGTGATGTGGTGGGCGTCGGAGTTGCGGGCGTAGCCGACGATCTCCCCGTAGATCCGGGCACCGCGGGCCTCGGCACGGTCCCACCGCTCGAGCACGAGGAAGCCCGCCCCCTCGCCCATGACGAAGCCGTCGCGCTCGGGATCGAACGGGCGCGAGGCGCGGGCGGGGTCGTCCGAGCGGGAGCTCAGCGCGCCCATGCGGGCGAAGGCGGCCATGGCGATGGGCGTGACGGCGGCCTCGGCACCGCCGGCCAGGACCACGTCGGCCGACCCGTCGCGGATGAAGCGGACCGCCTCGCCGACGGCGTGCGTGCCCGCCGCACAGGCGGTGGCGATGCAGATGTTGGGCCCCTTCCAGCCGTGGCGCATCGAGATCAGCGCCGCGGTGGCGTTGGCCATCATCATGGGCACGAGGAACGGGCTCACTCGCGTAGGCCCGCGCTGGAACAGCACCTGCTCCTCCTGCTCCTGGGTCCACAGCCCGCCGACGCCCGTACCGGCCACCACACCGCACCGGCCCGGGTCGGTGGCGAGGTCGCCGGCGTCGCGCAGCGCGTCGGTGGCGGCGGCGAAGCCGAGCTGCGACACGCGGTCGGCGCGGCGCGCCTCCTTGTGCCCCAGGTAGTCGGCGGGATCGAACCCGGCGACCTCGCAGGCGAAGCCGACGGGCAGGTCGGAGGCGTCGAAGCGCGTGATGGGCGCCGCCGTGGGGCGTCCTTCGAGGAGTGTCCTCCAGAAGGTGGCCAGGTCGGTGCCCGCCGGCGTCTTCACCCCGAGCCCGGTGACCGCCACCCGGGGCCGGCCGCGGTGGTCGAGCCCGGCCCGACTCGCAGCCGGTGCCGTCACGTGCCCACGGTGAGCTTGCCGACCACGAGGTCGACGGCCTGACCCACCGTCTTGATGTCGCCCAGCTCGTCCTCGGGGATCGTGACGTCGAAGCGCTCCTCGAGCGCCATCACCAGCTCCACCAGGTCCAGGCTGTCGGCTTCGAGGTCGTCCTTGAAGCTGGCCTCCTCCACCACGGCGTCGGACGACACGCCGAGGACCTCGGTTGCCGCCTCTCGCACCGCTTCCAGCACGTCGGTTCGTTCCATCGTCACTCCTTTCGTCGGGCGGCCATCTCCTGGCCGCCCTGCGACTGTTCCGGCCCTCAGGGCTGCCCTCAGTGGCCCATGGCGAGGCCACCGTCGACGGGGACGACGGCACCGGTGACGTAGCCGGCCACGTCGGAGCACAGGAAGGCGACAACCGCGGCGACCTCCTCGGGCGTCCCCATCCTCCCAAGCGGCACCACCGCTGTCATCTCCGCACGGCGCTGCTCGCTCAGCGCCTCGATCATGGCGGTGGCGATCGGCCCTGGCGCCACCACGTTGCAGGTGATGCCCCGTGACGCCAGCTCACGGGCGACGGAGCGGGTGAAGCCGATGAGGCCGGCCTTGGCCGCCGCGTAGTTGACCTGGCCGGCGGATCCGGTCGACCCCACCACCGACCCCACGTTCACGATCCTCCCCCAGCGCTGCCGCACCATCCCGCGGGCCGCCCGGCGGGTGGCGTGGAAGGCGCCGTCGAGGGTGGTGGACAGCACCCGGCGCCACTGCTCGTCGTCCATGCGCAGGAGCAGTGCGTCGGCGTTGACGCCGGCGTTGTTGACCAGCACCTCGACGGGCCCCAGGGCCTGCTCGACCTCGGCGAAGGCGGCGTCGACGCCGGCCCGATCGGTGACGTCGACCCGCACCGCCATTCCGTCCAGGCCGGCTGCCGCCTTCTCCGCTCCCTCGCGGTCTGACGCCCAACCGACGGCGACGCGGTGCCCGCCGGCGGCCAGGGCGGCGACGACGGCCCGCCCGATGCCGCCCGACCCGCCCGTGACGAGGGCCACACGGCTCATCGGCCGCCGCACCTCCCCCAGCGCAGCACGGCGCTGGCCCAGGTCATGCCGGCGCCGAAGCCCGACAGCAGCACGACGTGGCCGGGACGGAGGCGGCCCGCGTCGGAGGCCTCGGCCAGGGCCACCGGGATGGAGGCGGCCGAGGTGTTGCCGTACCGGTCGAGGTTGACGACGGTGCGCTCCGGCGGGATGCCGAGACGGGTGCAGCAGGCGTCGATGATCCGGGCGTTGGCCTGGTGGGGGACGAACAGGTCGACGTCGCCGGTCCCCAGCCCGGCGCGCTCGAGCGTCGCCGTCGCCGACTCCACCACGATCCGCACCGCCCGGCGGAACACCTCGCGACCCTCCATGCGCATGTACCGGTCGCCGACAGGGATCTCGAGCAGGGGGGCGGCGGAGCCGTCGCACCCCAGGTCCCACGCCAGCAGCCCGGCCCCCGGCTCGTGCTCCTCGCCCACCACCGCCGCCCCGGCGGCGTCGCCGAACAGGATCCGGGTGGAGCGGTCGTCGGGATCGGTGATGCGCGTCAGCGTCTCGGAGCCGACCACCAGCGCCGGCCGCCCGCCCGCCATCCCGGCGGCGGCCACCATCCCGTAGACGAAGCCCGAGCAGGCGGCGGCGAGGTCGAACGCCCCGCAGCGCAGGCCCAGGGCGTCCTGCAGGAACGCCGCCGTGGAGGGCATGGCCTGCACCGGCGTGCAGGTGGCGACGATCAGCAGGCCGATGTCGTCGGGGGTGAGGCCGGCGTTCTTGATCGCCGCCGCCCCCGCCGCAGCGCCGAGGGTCAGCGTCGTCTCCCCGTCGGCGGCGACCCGCCGCTCCCTCATCCCCGTGCGCTCGACGATCCACTGGTCGCTGGTGTCGACCAGGCGCTCGAGGTCGGCGTTGGTGAGCCGGGCCTCGGGCAACGCCGCGCCCAGGCCGAGGATGCCGACCTGCACTAGTGCACGCGCAGCCAGGCGACTGGCTGGCCCTCGCGGACGCGCTCGCCCGGGTGGGCGAGCATGCCCACGAGCATGCCCGTGAAGGCGCTGCGCACGGGAACCGCCCGCCCGCTCACCTCCACCACGCCGACCACCTGCCCGGCCGTCACCACGTCGCCCTCGGGAGGCCGCCCGTCGTCGCCCACGGGGCGGAACACGCCGAGGGCGGGGGCGAGGATGACCCGTTCGGGGACTCCGAGGTGCTCTCCGTGCACGACCGTGGTCGCCGTCATGCCCGAATCTCCTCCCGCTCGAACATCGAATCGGTGTCGTGCGCGCTCGTCGTCGGGGTGATCCGCCGGGCCAGGCCGGTGAGGGTCGTGCCCGGGCCCACCTCCACCAGCTCGGTGGCGCCCAGCTCGACCAGGGCCTCCACCGACTGGCGCCAGCGCACGGGCGACACCAGGTGGTCGGCCAACCGCCGCCGCCACCCCTCGGCGTCGAGGTGGGGGGCGGCGTCGCCGTTCGAGACCACCGGAGCTGCCGGCGCGGCCAGGGCCACGGCGGCCAGATCGCCGGCGAAGGCGTCCCGAGCCTCGGCCATCAGGGGCGTGTGAAAAGCGCCCCCCACGGCCAGCCGGGTGGTGCGGCGCACGCCCACCTCGGGGGCCCGGCGCACCGCAGCCTCGACCCCGTCGGGGGTGCCGGCCACGACGACCTGACCGGGGGCGTTGTCGTTGGCCAGCCAGCAGGCGTGCGGCGCCGCCCGGCACACCTCCTCGGCCTGCTCGGGCGTGGCGCCGAGCAGCGCCGCCATCTCCCCGGGCCGGCGGTCGGCCGCCTCCTGGGTGTGGCGGGCGCGCCGGGCGGCCAGCCGGATCCCGTCGTCGAAGCTGAGGACGCCGGCGGCCAGCAGGGCGGTGACCTGCCCGAGCGAGTGGCCGGCGAAGGCGACCGGTGCGCCGAGGGTGGGGCGGGCCCGCTCCCAGGCCATGAGCGAGGCGAGCAGCACGGCCAGCTGGGCGTCCTCGGTGCGGTGGAGGCCGGCGTCGGGATCGAGGAGCAGGGGCGCCAGATCGCGGCCGAGGGCCCACTCGGCCCTCTCGACCACCCACCACTCGTGGTCGTCCCGCCACGCCTCCCCCAGCCTCGCCCGTTGCGCCCCCTGCCCGGGGAACATCACGGCTGCGCCCACACGTGTCCCTTCGCTCGACGAATCCTTGTCGTCGTCCGACCTCCGCCGTGGGCGGATCGTTACACGAAAGGGTCGAAAGTTTCGAGAAGCCCGTATTAACGTCGTCGCACGATGCCGGAGTACCGTGTCGACGCGCTGGCCGAGGCGGCCGGGCTCACCGTCGAGGTGGTGCGGTCCTACCAGTCCAAGGGGCTGCTGCCGCCCCCACGCCACCGCGGGCGGGTGGCGCTGTACGACGCTGGCCACCTCGAGCGGCTGGCCACCATCCGCGACCTCAAGGCCCGGGGCCACTCGCTGCGAGCCATCGCCTCGATGCTGACCCGGGAGCTGAGCGGGGAGCTGGCCGACGGGCCGGCCGGCCGGCGCTACCGGGAGGCGGTGCTCGGGCCACAACCGGAGCACCTCACCTTCGCCCAGGTCGCCGAGCAGGCGCGGGTGCCGCCGTCCCTGCTGCGATCGCTGGAGGCGTCGGGGCTCATCCGGCCCATCCAGGTGGGCGACGAGCGCCGCTACACCGCCGACGACGTGCGGGCGGTGCGCATGCTGCTCCGGTTGGTCGGCGGCGGCGTCCCGCTCGAAGAGTTCATGGGCCTGGCCCGCACCCAGCTCGACGCCGCCACCACCGTGGCCGAGGGAGCGGTGGAGCTGTTCTTGCGGTACGTCCGCCAGCCGCTGCTGGAGTCCGATCTGACACCCGAGCAGGAGGCGGACCGCCTGGTCACCGCGATTCGTCACATGGTGCAAGCGGCCACCGGTCTCATCTCGTACAACGTGCAGCGCATGATGCTGAACCTGGTGGAGGAGGAGATCGAGCGGCAGGGCACCGGGGCCGAGCGGGAGGCGCTCCACCGCGAGGTGGCGGGCGGGCGGGCCGGCACCCAGCAGCGGGCGTGACGGCGCCCGAGGCCGCCGACCTGGTCGGGCTGCTCCCCCACCGTCCGCCCTTCCTCTTCGTGGACGAGGTCGAGCGCTGCACCCCCGGGGCGTCGTGCCTGGCCCGCTACCGGGTGACCGGCGCGGAATCCTTCCTGGCCGGCCACTTCCCGGGCAACCCGCTCGTGCCCGGGGTCATCCAGCTCGAGGCCCTGGCCCAGGTCGGCGCCATCGCCGTGCTGGCCGACCCTCGCTACGCCGACCGCCTGCCGCTGTTCGGCGGCGTGGAGAAGGCCCGCTTCCGCCGCCTGGTCCGCCCCGGTGACGAGCTGGTGCTCGACGTGGTCATCGAGCGGCTGAGCAACCGCGGTGGCTGGGGGGTGGCCAAGGCCACCGTGGACGGCGCCACGGTGTGCGAGGCAAGGATCTTCTTCGCCTTCCCGCCGGCCGGCTGACCGCGCCGGCCTCCAACCCGCCGCTCGTGCGCTCCACTTTGGTCGGCGGTTCACACGATGGGGCCGGTACGGACATCGCCCCGCAACCTGGGCGCGGGACGATCGCGCCATGCCGTCCACTGAAGAAGCACTCGGATCGCGCCGACCCGAGCGACGCCACACCGGAGCGGTCGCCATCTTCGACCTCGACCGCACCCTGCTGCGCGGTTCGAGCCTGGTCGACCTCGGACGCGCCCTGGTGGATCGCAGGGTCGTGGGGCGGGCCCTGCTCGCCCGGCATGCCGTGGGCGCCGCCGTGTTCGCGGGTCGCGGGCTCGGCGCCTCCGCCGTGGACCGTGTGCGCGAGCGGCTGTTGGCCGCCGCCGCCGGCCGCCCCTGGGAGGACTTGCACAGCGTGGTCCGTGACGTAGCGCCGGAGATCGCTCGGCGCGTCTACCCCGGCGCACGCTGGCTGCTGGAGCGTCATCGCGACGCCGGCGACTTCTGCGTGGTGCTGTCCGCCAGTCCGCAGGAGCTCGTCGAGGCGGTGGCCGCCGAGCTCGGGGCCCACCGCGGCGTGGGCACCCGGGCCGAGGTCGCGGACGGAAGGCTCACCGGTCGCCTCGACGGCCCGTTCTGTCATGGGGCCGGGAAGCTCGAGCGCCTGTGCGCCGATGTGGGCCCGGTGGACCTGCTCCGCGCGTCTGCCTACGGCGACAGCGCCTCGGACCTGCCGCTCCTGGCCGCCTGCGGGTGGCCCGTCGCCGTCAACCCGGACCGGGAGCTGTTGGCGGCGGCGAGGGCGTCGGGGTGGCCGGTCCTGCGCCTGCAGTGACGCCGTGGTCGAGGCGCAGGCAAGCGCGCCGGGCCGACGCCGTGCGACGTCGTCCAGGTCCCCCAGGGGAGGCACGCGGCTCCACCACTCAGAGAAGACGCGCCCCCCATCCGGTCGTCGGCGGGTAGATGGCGCACGTCATGCCGCTGTCCGGCTCACTCCCCCCGAAGACGTTGACGAACAGAACCTCGCCGTCGGGGCTCCAGCAGGCCCCGGCGAGCTCGCTGTCGTTCAGCACGTTCACCGCGAACTCGAACGGGCGGCCGGCGGCGTCCAATCCGACGAGCCGGTTCACGTTCTCGAGGCCAGGAGCGAGCGGGTGGGCGTCGTTGTCCCCGCCCGTGGCGTCGTCCTCACACAGAAGGATGCCGCCACGAGGCGTCACGTTCAGGTTGTCGGGGCTGTCGAGCACGGTCTTGCCCGGAGACTCGAAGCGCAGGTAGAGCTCGCCTCCGCCCCGGTACGGGTTCCTGCCGGGTACGTACTCCCACACCTGTCCGTACCCGGCGTTGCCACCCGACGTGGAGTTGAAGAAGAAGCTCTGGCGGAACGAATCCCACCAGATTCCCTCCAGCCGGTTGAACCGGGCGCCGCCGGCGTCGGCCCCCTGGTCGAACACCGACGTGCCGTAGGCGGCGAGATCCGGGTCGGGGTCGGCGATCCTCACCCACTGGACCGGCAATCCCGCCCCCACCTGTTGGTTCCTGATGGTGTCGTAGTTCGGGTCGTTCCTCACCGCCAGCATCTCGAGGATCCCGCCCGCCGCGAGGTTGGCGGGGTCGGCGGGGACGAACCGGTAGAAGCCGCTGTCGTTCCCGGCGTCCTCGGTCTCGTACACCAAGCCGGTGCGGGGGTCGACGGCGACGGCCTCGTGGGCGAAGCGCCCCATGGCGGTGAGCGGACGCGGATCGCGCTGCTTGCCGTCGCCTGTGGCGGGGACGAAGAAGGCGTAGCCATGCTTCTGGCCGTACTTCTGCCTCTGGTCCTGGACGGTCTCCTCGCACGTGAGCCAGCCGACGGCACCGTGGGCGACGCCCCCGGCGCAGTTCACGTGCGTCCCCGCGATGCTGCTGAACTCCCGCACCACCCTCCGCTCGGCGATATCGAAGTCGATGGTGACGCACCCGCCGTTGGCAAGCTCGTCGTACTTCCGGAGCCCGTTGGGCGGCACTCCGAGAGCGGCGTCCCCCGCCGCCGTCCGCAACTCGTGGTTGCGGACCAGCCGCGTCGTCCCATCCGGCCCGGCGAAGCTGCCCATGCCGTCATGGCTACGGGGGTGTACCCCGCCCTCCATCAGCGGCGACCCCGTCCAGGCGAACGTCACGTAAGAGAACCCGGTCGGGAGGGCCAGCACCTCGACGCCGCGCTGGTCGGCCATCCGGGCAAGGGGGCCGTAGCCCGGGCTCTGCTCGATCCTTCGGCGACGGGCGCGACCGCCAGCTCTGCTCCGGCCGTTGCCCCCGCCCGTGGTCGGTGCGGCCATCGCCGCATGTTCGGTGAGCCGCTGCAACGCTGACGTGGCCACGACGGCGCCGCCTGCCGTCGCCGCCGATCGCTTGAGGAACCCCCGCCTGTCGATGTCGGTCACTGCCTCGCCCTCCCTTGTCGGACACGACGCGGACGCTACGGAGCGCCTGTGAACGGGACATGGCTCCGGAACCGACCGAAGGTGAACGCGAGCCGAACAGCTCTCGGCGACGAGCGCAGCTACCTCGACGTCGAGGTCGACAAGGAAACGCCGGCACCCGAAACGCGCGGCGGCGCGTGGGTGGGACTGGGCGTCGGCGATGAGGAACGCGCCGTGCGCCGCACGACCACGTCCCACACCACCCCCTCAGGAGGCGGCGGGCACCAGCTCGGCGAGCAGGGCACGTACCCGCCGGTCGATCTCGTCGCGGATCGAGCGAACCTCGTCGACGCTCTTGCCCGCGGGGTCGTCTAGCTGCCAGTCGAGGTAGCGCTTCCCGGGATGGACGGGGCAGGCGTCACCGCATCCCATGGTCACGATCACGTCGGCATCCCGGGCCGCCTCGTCCGTGAGGCGCTTCGGCAACGCGCTCGACAGGTCGACGCCCAGCTCTTCCATGACCGCGAGGACCGCCGGGTTGATCCGGTCCGCCGGTTCGCTCCCGGCCGATCGGACGTGGACGCGGCCCTGCGCATGGTGGTCGAGCAGGGCGGCGGCCATCTGGCTGCGTCCGGCATTGTGGACGCACACGAAGAGCACCATGGGAAGGCCCGGCACGACGCCTCCTGACGTTCGGGTGATCGGGCTTGCCCCGGTCATGCCACCTCTTTCGGGCCGGGGACACCGCATCGGCGGTTGCCGCGCTCCGCCGCTCCGGCGTTCGGCGGGTGCGGAACGACGACGTCGGAGGCGGCCTGGGCGACGCCCGGGTACAGAAAGCGCGCAGCGACGACGGCAAGGGCGGCGCCGAGCACCTGGGCGGCGACGAACGCCGGTGCCGACCGCCATGCGATCCCGGCGAAGGTGTCGGACAGCGTCCGGGCCACCGTCACCGCGGGGTTGGCGAAGCTCGTCGAGCTCGTCGCGAAGTAGGCGGCGCCGATGTAGGCGCCGACGGCGAATGGAGCGGCCGAGGAGCGGCCGGAACGGGCAACGCCGAACACGACGAGCACCAGGCCGAAGGCGGCGACGACCTCGCCGAGCCACAAGGCGCCGGTCGCGCGCGTCCTCGTGGAGAGCTCGACGGCGGGGAGTGAGAACATCAGGTTGGCCATGATGGTGCCCGTCACGCCACCGAGAACCTGGCCGGCGACGTAGAGGGCCGCCTGCGCGCTGGTGAGCCCGCCCACGACGCGATCGGCCAGAGTGACAACGGGATTGAGGTGCGCGCCGGAGACGGGCCCCAGGGCCAGGATGATGGCAACCAGGGCGGCGGCAGTCGCCGCCGCGTTCTCGAGCAACTGCAGGCCGACGTCGTCGGGGGAAAGCCGACTGGCGGCGATCCCCGAGCCGACCACCGCGACCACGAGCAACGCCGTCCCGATCGCCTCGGCGACCACGCGGCGAGCGAGCGCGAGCTCATCAGCAGGCACGGCATCCGTCCTCAGCGTCGAGAGCAAGCTCCATGCCGGCGTGTCGTCCCCTACAGTTGATCGAAGCTCGTCTATTTCTACCGCACTGATCGGCGAGCGTCAATCAGTAGGAGCGACCATGGCGCGCAGGGCGAACCGAACCGGAACCACTCTCGACGACGGCTGCCGACCGGCCGTGCTCGCCGAGCCACTCTCGGAGCAGCGAGCCGGCGAACTGGCCCGGGAGTTCGCGGTGATGGCCGACCCTGTTCGCCTGCGGCTCCTCAGCCTGCTCGTTGCGGCCCCCGCAGGGGAGGTGTGCGTCTGCGAGCTCGTCGAGCCGCTGAACCGCTCCCAGCCGACGGTGTCGCATCACCTGAAGGTGCTGAGCGAGGCGGGGCTGATCGCCGGGGAGAAGCGAGGCCGCTGGGTCTGGTATCGCGTGGCTCCCGGCCACCTCGCCAAGTTGCGCGACGTGCTCGGCTGACGCAGTTGACCCCGCGCCTCGACGCCGCGCCTGCTCGTCCCGGTGGCGACTGGCGGCTGCGCTCCTTTGAGCGTCCGAGCGCTCACTTGCCGACCGCGTCCCGCAGCACCGGCTCACGGACGCCCCGGAGGAGCAGCCGGTGTGCCTCGCATCCTGACCCCGGGAGGGTCACGCGCCGTGCGCCGTACACGTTCCCTCCCGCCCGCGGGGACAGGATTTCGACGTCAAGGGTGTTTCCGCCCTTGAGGGTCCAGGAATAACCCGAGGATTCGGCGGAAGGAGAATCGGATGAGCGGAAGCGGTCCTGTGCGCGTTCTCGTGGGGGGAGCTCTGGCCGGCGCTCTCGGCCTCACCACCATCCTTGCAGGAGCCGACCCGCCCGCTGGTGACTACGGCGGGTACCGGTACGGCGGGAGCCTTCGACCCCCTCCTGCCGATGTGTGCAAGCCCGGCCGGGGCTTTGGCGACCGCAACCACTGTCATTACGGGCCGCCGGGGCTGGTGGGCAAGCAAGCCGAGGCCGACTCCGACTCCTCGGCCGATGACGGTGCGAGCCGAGCGACCGCCAACGCCACCAATTCTCGCAAAGCGACCCAAGGCAACGAGCAGCGAGACTCCGCGGGACGCGGGCCCCAGGCGAACCAGGGGGCGAACGCCCAGGCGAACCAGGGGGCGAACGCCCAGGCGAACCAGGGGGCGAACGCCCAGGCGAACCAGGGGGCGAACGCCCAGGCGAACCAGGGGGCGAACGCCCAGGCCGACCAGGGGAACGCCCAGGCCGACCAGGGGAACGCCCAGGCCGACCAGGGGCGCGCCCGGCACAACGGTACGAACGACACGGCGCGGGTGGAGCATCGGGGCCGCCAGGACAAGGAAGAGGACGAGGACGTCGGCAACCGAGGCCGAGGCACTGGGCGCGCTTCGGACAGTGCGAGCGAGGCCAACCGCGAACGTGGAGGCGCACCCGGAGGCCGCGCCGACAAGGGGTCGGGTAAGTAGCCGGCCTCTACACGGCCTTGCCCCCGTGCGCCGTGCATGGTGGCCCGCGCACGGCGACGCACAGATTCCCCCGGCGGCCATGCCCACGCCGCCCGCCGGCAACAGCCCGTTCACCGAGGTTCCGTAGGGTCGACCCATGCCCCCTCCGAGTCGCACCACGTCCCGACTCGGAGGAGGCTAGGTGTGCGGTGCCCACGCTGCACGGACTCCAGCCCGAGCGCGAGGTCGGCGACGAGCGGCCGGCGTTCGTCCAGGCCCAGGCGACGGCCTCGTCCGAGCGTCCCACCACACCGTGGTCACCTCGGCCCGGCGCTGAGTGTTGACCTGCCGTTCACCGGATGTCCATCTCCGGGTGGGCCTGGCGTCAGCCGTTACCCGTAGGGTGCCGTCGAAGAGGGCGACTCGCACGGAGGCTGATTTGCCGCGTGCGCGGAACAGGAGGCTGTGCGATGAAGCGATTCGCCGGACCGGGGGTGCGCCTCGGGGCGCTCGGACTGTCCCTGGCCCTTACCCTGGCCGCGTGCGGGGGCACGGACGACAACCAGACGGCAACCGGCGAGAACGCCGGCGCCGAGGCGTCCGAGCAGCTCTCCGGCTCCATCACCGCCGACGGGTCCTCCACCGTGGCCCCGGTCACCGAGGCCATCGCCGAGGAGTTCCGCAAGGAGCAAGGCGGCGTCCAGGTCTCGGTGGGCACGTCGGGGACGGGCGGCGGTTTCAAGAAGTTCTGCGCCGGCGAGATCGACATCGCCGACGCGTCCCGTCCCATCAAGGACGAGGAGAAGCAGGCCTGCTCGGCGGCCGGCGTGGAGTTCACCGAGTTCCGGGTGGGCCTCGACGGCTTGGTCATCGTGACGTCGTCGGCCAACACCTTCCTCGAGTGCCTCAGCACCGAGCAGCTGGCGACCATCTTCAAGGAGGGAGGTGCCTCCACCTGGGACCAGGTCGACCCCAAGTTCCCGAAGGAGAAGATCGCCATCTTCGCCCCCGGCACCGACTCGGGTACCTACGACTTCTTCGTGGAGGAGGTGCTGGGCGACCCCAAGGAGCCGGACAGCCTCAAGCCCCGGTCGGACTACACCGCCTCGGAGGACGACAACACCCTGGTGCAGGGCATCAAGGGCGAGAAGAACTCGTGGGGGTACTTCGGGTTCGCCTACTTCGACGAGAACAAGAGCGTCCTCAAGGCGATCCAGGTCGCCGGCGAGGACGGCAAGTGCGTCATTCCGAGCGACGAGACGGTTGAATCGGGCGACTACCCGCTGAGCCGGCCGCTGTTCATCTACGTGAAGAACTCGGCGCTGGCCCGTCCCGAGGTGAAGGAGTTCGTGCGCTTCTACCTCGAGACCACGCCCGACATCATCACCGACGTCGGTTACACGTCGGCTCCGAAGGAGGACTACGAGAAGGGCCTCGAGCTGCTCGAGCCAGGAGCCTGACAGGGCGCCGGCCGCCCTCCGGTCCACCGGCTAGTCTCCCGCCGCCCACAGCTATGGCGTCCCCCTCACAGGCTCCCGATGTCGGCGTGACGCGCCGGCGCTCACGCCCGGGCGAGCGCGTCGTCATCGGGTTGCTGCTGGCCTGCGCGGTGGCGTCGATCCTCGTGACGGTGGGGATCGTCGCCGTGCTGGCCGGCGAGGCGCTCCGCTTCTTCGCCGAGGTCTCCGTGTTCGACTTCCTCACCGGCACCCGCTGGGCGCCCGTGGGCGGGAGGATCGAAGGCGGCGACTTCGGCGTCCTGCCCCTGGTCAACGGGTCGCTCATGATCGCCGCCGGCTCCCTCCTCGTCGGGCTGCCCCTCGGGCTGGCCACCGCCATCTACCTGTCCGAGTACGCCGGCCCGAGGGTCCGCGGCGTCATCAAGCCGACCCTCGAGGTCCTCGCCGGTGTCCCCACGGTCGTCGTGGGGTTCTTCGCCCTGAACTTCATCACGCCCCACCTGTTGCGCCCGCTGTTCGGCGAGGAGCGGGTGTTCATCTTCAACGCCGCCGCCGGCGCGGTGGCCGTGGGGCTGATGATCCTCCCCGTGATCGCCTCGATCAGCGAGGACGCCATGCGAGCGGTACCTGCCTCGCTGCGCGAGGCGGCGTTCGGGATGGGGGCCACCAAGCGGGTGGTGGCCCTGCGGGTGGTGGTGCCGGCCGCCCTCTCCGGGATCGCCGCCTCCACCATCCTGGGCGTCTCGCGCGCCGTCGGCGAGACGATGGCCGTCACCATCGCCGCCGGCAACACACCGCGGCTGACCACCGACTTCTTCGACTCGATCCAGACCTTGACGGCCTACATCGCCCAGACCGTGAGTGGCGAGGCGGCAGCGGGGACCACGCGCTACCAATCCCTGTTCGCGGTGGGCGCCACGCTGTTCGTGATCACCCTGGGCATGAACATGCTGAGCATGCGCCTGGTCCGACGCTACCGCCAAACCTACCAGTGACGGCCACCGCCCTGCCCAGGATCGGCGCCCTGCGCCGGGGCGCCAGCCGCACGCCGGTGAGCTTGGTGGTCGACGCCGCGTTCGCGGTGATGCTGTTCGTGGGCACCTTCCTCGGCATGGTCGCCCTGGGGCTGCTGCTGTGGACGATCTACGACCGGGGCTGGGACCGCCTGGCTGCCGACCCGTCGGCGTTCTTCGGGCAGTTCGTCTCCCGGTTCCCGGCCCGGGCCGGCATCCGGGCCGCGTTTCACGGCACCGCGTGGCTCATGGGGCTCACCGCCCTGTTCAGCTTCCCCATCGGCGTCGGCACCGCGGTGTACCTGGAGGAGTTCGCGCCCAGGAACCGGCTCACGGACTTCGTCGAGGCCAACATCGCCAACCTGGCGGGAGTGCCCTCGGTGGTCTACGGCATCCTCGGCCTGGGGGTGTTCGTACGTTTCCTGGGCATGGGACCCAGCCTGCTCGCGGGGGGCCTCACCCTCGCGGTCATGAGCCTCCCGCTCATCGTCATCTCGGCGCGCGAGGCCATGCGGGGGGTGCCGCAGTCCATCCGCCTGGCGGCGTACGCCCTCGGCGCCAGCCGGTGGCAGGCGGTGCGCCACCACGTGCTACCGGCGTCCATGCCGGGGACGATGACCGGCGTCATCCTGGCGTTGTCCCGGGCCATCGGGGAGACGGCGCCGCTGCTGGTGATCGGCGCCGCCGTCGCCATCTTCAACACCCCGGACGACGTCCGTGACCCGTTCTCGGCTCTCCCGGTGCTCATCTTCAACTGGACGGGGCGGCCGCAGCCGGCCTTCGCCGAGGCGGCCGCCGCCGCCAGTATCGTCCTGCTGGCCATGCTGCTGGCCATGAACGTGGTGGCCGTCTTCCTCAGGAACCGTTTCTCGACCCGGTGGTGACCTACGTGCCCGACCCTTCCGCCATGCTGAAGAAGACGACGGCCAACATGGACGAGTCGCCTCGGTCCACGCCGCGCCCCGTGGTGGCGTCGGCACCCGACGACGCGGCCCACACCGACGCGGAGCCGGTGTTCCGGATCAACGAGCTCAGCTTCTTCTATGGCCCCTTCCTGGCCATTCGCGACATCACGATGGACATCGCCGAGCACCGGATCACCGCGGTGATCGGCCCGTCCGGGTGCGGCAAGAGCACGTTCATCCGCTGCCTCAACCGGATGAACGAGCTGATCCCGGGCACGCGCGTGGAGGGACGGGTCGAGTACCACGGCCAGGATCTCTACGGCGCCGACGTCGACCCCATCGAGGTCCGCCGCCACGTCGGGATGGTGTTCCAAAAGCCCAACCCGTTCCCCAAGTCCATCTACGACAACGTGGCCTTCGGACCGCGCATCAACGGGACGAAGCCCGCCAGCATGGACGACCTGGTCGAGGAGTCGCTGCAGAGGGCGGCGCTGTGGGACGAGGTCAAGGACAAGCTGAAGAAGAGTGCGTTCTCGCTGTCGGGGGGCCAGCAGCAGCGGCTGTGCATCGCCCGGTGCATCGCGGTGCGCCCCGAGGTGATCTTGATGGACGAGCCGTGCTCCGCCCTCGACCCGCTGGCCACGAACCGCATCGAGGAGCTCATGATCGAGCTCAAGCGGGACTACACCATCGTCATCGTCACCCACAACATGCAGCAAGCGGCCCGAGTCTCGGACCGCACCGCCTTCTTCACGGCGGAGGTGAGCGACGACAGCAAGGAGCGCACGGGCGTGCTGGTGGAGCTGGACCGCACCGAGAAGATCTTCACCGCTCCGGGCGACCGGCGAACCGAGGACTACATCACCGGGCGCTTCGGTTGAGCGTCAGGCGGAGACGGTGGGGACGACGTCGTCGCTGCCGGGGCGGACGCCGGTGACCATGAACCGCACCCGCTCGCTCACGTTCACCGCGTGGTCGGCGATGCGCTCGTAGTAGCGCCCGACGAGGGCGATCTGCACCGCCCGCTGCAGGGACGCCTCGTCGGGGGCCCCGGCAGCGAAGATCGTGCGGAACAACGTCTTCTGCAGGTCGTCCATGACGTCGTCCATGTCGGCCAGGGCAGCCGCCTGGTGGGCGTCGTCCTCCTCGAAGGACGTGATCGCCAGCCGCATCTGGTCGCGTGCCTGGGCCCCCATGCGCTCGATGAGCCCACGTACCTTCGGATCGAGACCATGGGGATAGAGGCGCCGGGCCGCCTTCACCACGTTCACCATGAGGTCGCCACATCGCTCGATCTCGTGGATGACCCGCAGAATGGCCACGACGGTACGCAGCTCGCCAGCCAGCGGGTTCTGACGGGCCAGCACCAGGTAGGCCTGCTCCTCGATGGCGTGGGTGAGGTCGTCCATCTCGCGGTCGGAGGCGACCACGCGCTCGACTGCCGACAGATCCGAGTCGAGCAACGCCTCGGTGCCGGCGGCGATCTCCTCCATGGCCATGACGGCCAGACGCACCGTGTTCGCCTTCATCTCGGCCAGCTGCTCGTGGTAGCGCTTGCGGGTCTCGACCACGTCGTCCAGTGTCGCAGACGCCGAGCAGTGTCCGGGTCAGGACAGGGCGTCTCGGGAGGGGCGCTCGTAGCGGTAGCCCAGCCCGCGGATGGTCACGATGCGTTTGGGCTGCGACGCGTCCTCCTCGAGCTTCGAACGCAGGCGCTTGATGTGCACGTCGAGGGTCTTGGTGTCGCCCACGTAGTTGGAGCCCCACACCCTGTCGATGAGGAGTTCGCGGGTGAGGACCCGCCCGGCGTTGTCGAGCAGGATCTCGAGCAGGTCGAACTCCTTCAGCGGCAGCGCCACCTCCTCACCCCGGACGGTGACCTCGTGGCGCTCGGGGTCGAGCCGGACGTCGCCGACCTCGAGGACGTTCCCGTTGCTGAGGGCGTCCTCGCGAGGAGCCCGACGCAGGACAGCGCGCATCCTCGCCACCAGCTCGCGCAACCGGTACGGCTTCGTGACGTAGTCGTCGGCCCCCACCTCGAGGCCCACCACGGTGTCGATCTCCGAGCCCTTGGCCGTCACCATGATGATCGGCGTCTTCGACCGGCTCCGGATCTCCCGGCACAC
The DNA here is from genome assembly GCA_030773495.1 of Actinomycetota bacterium. Lineage (GTDB taxonomy): Bacteria > Actinomycetota > Acidimicrobiia > Acidimicrobiales > JALYMX01. The sequence goes on from JALYMX010000229.1 coordinate 21,466, forward strand.
GTCGACACCCGACAGGCTGGGCAACATGACGTCGAGGAGCACCAGGTCGGGGCGCACGGCGTCGAACACCGACAGCGCGGTGACCCCGTCGCGAGCGACCTTCACCAGGAAGCCCTCCCGCTTCAGCCCGACCACGAGCGCCTCGACGAACGAGCTCTCGTCCTCCACGATGAGCACCGTCGGCTGGCTCTCCGCCATGACCATGTCGTCACCCGGCCTCGGCCACGAGGCGGACGGAGCCCGGCTCGGCGGGGAGGCGCAGGGTGAAGGTGGACCCGTCCCCCTCGACCGAGCTGACGTGGACGTCACCGCCGTGGTTCGAGGCGACGTGGCGAACGATGGCCAGGCCGAGGCCGGTTCCCCCGGTGTCGCGGCCCCTACCCCGGTCCACTCGATAGAAGCGCTCGAAGATGCGGTCGAGCTCGCGTTTGGGGATGCCGATGCCGTGGTCCTGCACCACCAGGTCGATCATGCCGCCGTCACTCGTAACCCGCACCTCCACGGCCGAGCCCTCGTCGGAGTACTTCACGGCGTTCTCCAGCAGGTTGGCGACGGCCGACACGAGCTGGCGGTGCTCACCGAGAACCGTCCACGACGAAGGCACGTCGACCACGTCGAGGCGCACGAAGCGCAAGCCCGCCGCGGGGAGCACCTGCTCGACGGCCTCGGCCAGGACGGCCTGGAGGTGCACTCGCTCGTGGCGTGCCGTCTCCTCCGCCTCGAGCCGGCTCAAGTCCAGCAGGTCCTCGATGATCCGCGCCACGCGGAAGGCCTCGTCCTGCATCCTGCCGGCGAGGCGGTGCACGACGTCCATGTCGTCCTCGGCGACGAGCGTCTCGGCGAGCAGCCCCAGCGCGCCCACCGGCGTCTTGAGCTCGTGGCTCACGTTGGCGACGAAGTCGCGACGCACGGCGTCGAGCCGCCGACGGTCCGAGACGTCCTCCACGACGACGGCACCCGCGCCGGCGGCCAAAGGAACCGCGGACAGCGACAGCGTGCGCCGGGGCGGCCCGAACAGCTCGAGGCTACGGGAGGCGGACGCGCCGGACGCCGCCTCCCGCAGGAGGTCTTCGACGGCCCGCAGGGCCAGCACCTGCGAGGCACGGGTCCCGAGCAACGAGTCGGCCGAGCGGTTCTGGAGCAGCGCCTCTCCGTCGGCCCCGACCACCACGACGCCGAGCGGCAGCGCCTCGAGGGCGCCGGACAGGACCTCCGACACCAGCTCTGCCTTCCCCGCCCGGCCCCGGGCGCGGTCGACGGCCTGGGCCAGCATGGTGACCGCCGCTTCAGGGTCGCGCTCTGACGACGAAGACGCTTCGCCGCCGGCACGCCCCGCCGCAGCACGAACCTGCGCCACCAAGCGGCTGTACCGACGTGCGGCGAGAACGACCGCAAGTGTGGCGCCGCTGGACGCGATCACCGCCACTACCAGCTCCACGGCTTCGACAATAGGAGACGGCGAGCGCCGTCGGGGAGGAGGCGACGGCGGCCACGAAAGTGTTCACGCCTCGTTCACTCCCGAGTTGCCGGACTGGAAGCTCGCTCACGGAGAACGACCGTAAGGTCGGGCAGCGTCATGAAAGGGCCGACCCGGACCGCGTTCGACCGGCAGCTACGTGGGCTCGAGCTGGCGCACGAGCTTCGTCTCGACGGGAGAGCTGCCCTCGTCCTGACAGGATGGGGCGGTGACGGCGCTGGACGACCTCGTCGCGCTGCTCGACCTCGAGGCCATCGAGGTCAACATCTTCCGCGGCCGCAGCCCCGACGAGTGGCGCCAGCGGGTCTTCGGCGGCCAGGTGGCGGGCCAGGCGCTCGTCGCCGCCGGCCGCACCGTGGCCGAGGCCCGGCCGGTGCACTCCCTCCACGCCTACTTCCTGCGCCCGGGCGATCCTCGCGCTCCCATCCTCTACCAGGTGGACCGCATCCGTGACGGTCGCTCGTTCGCCACGCGCCGAGTGGTCGCCATCCAGCACGGCGAGGCGATCTTCAACCTGGCCGCGTCGTTCCACGCCGCCGAGGAGGGGTTCGACCACCAGGTGCCGATGCCGCCGGCGCCGGCGCCCGAGGACGTCCCCGACTTCACCGAGCGCATGGCGCCGTACCGCGAGCAGCTCGGCGACTGGTACGGGCGGCCCCGCCCCATCGACATCCGCCACGTCGGAGACCCACCGCTGGCCACCTCCGGCGAGCGGCGGGCGCCCCGCCAGCAGGTGTGGACGCGCACGGACGGCGCGCTCCCCGACGACCCCCTCCTCCACGCCTGCGTCGCCACCTACGCGTCGGACATGACCCTGCTCGACTCGATCCTCCTGGCCCACGGGACGAGCTGGCTCGACCAGGGGCTGATGGGCGCCAGCCTCGACCACGCCATGTGGTTCCACCGGCCCTTCCGCGCCGACGAATGGCTCCTGTACGACCAGGAGAGCCCGTCGGCGGCCGGCGCCCGCGGGCTGGCCCAGGGGCGCATCTACACCCGCCACGGCGTCCACGTGGTCTCGGTCGTCCAGGAGGGTCTGTTCCGCTGGCGCCGCCCGTAGCCGGCGCCCCCTAGCCTGGCCGGTCATGCTCCGTCGCTCCACGGCCGCCGCACTGGCCACCGTCATCTTCCTCGTCGCCGCCTGCTCGGACGGCGACCGCCCCGCCGAGGTCGCCTCCGAGCGCACCACCACCACCACGACCACGACGGCCGCCCCCGACCCGCCGACCAGCGCCGCCTCCCCCACCACCTCGACGACGTCGGTCGCCACCACGGCCGGCCCCGTCACCACCGTCGGGTCCCGCTACGTGAGCCCCCTGCCCGAAGGAACGCCCACATCCGTCGCCGAGGCGTTGGCCGTCACCGAGCCCGCCATCCGGGACCCGGCGACCCCCGTCGCCGACCTCGAACGGCATGGGCGGGCCCAGCAGGTCGCCTACCGCCAGCTGGCCATCCACCCCGAGTGGACCGACGAGGTGCTCCGCCGGGTTCCGGCCGCCCTTGGCGGCGTCGTGCGGGCCAACGCCGGCGCCGGCAGCGAGCTGCGGGCGCTCACCAAGCCGCAGACCGCGCTCCCGCCGTGGCGCATCGTCGCCCCGGCGCCGGCCGACGAGCTCCTCGGCTACTACAAGGCGGCGGAGAGCGCCATCGGCGCGCCGTGGAACTACCTGGCGGCGATCCACCTGGTCGAGACCCGGATGGGGCGCATCCGGGGCACCAGCACGGCGGGCGCCCAGGGCCCGATGCAGTTCCTGCCCGCCACCTGGCGGCAATACGGCGCCGGCGGTGACATCAACTCCAACCGCGACTCGATCTTCGCGGCCGCCCGCCTCCTGGTCCGCAACGGGGCACCCGGCAACATGGCGAACGCGTTGTTCAACTACAACCGCAGCCAGCGCTACGTCCGAGCGGTGACCGCCTACGCCGAGCTCATGGCGCAGGACGAGGGGGCCTACCGCGGGTACTACCACTGGCAGGTCTTCTACCGCACGACCGACGGCGACCGGCTGCTGGCCGAGGGCTACGGCACCTGACGTTCCGGACTCGGCGCTCCCCCCGAGTGAGCCATCGTCGTCCCTCGCGTCACCCCTCGCCGGTCGCCTCCTTGCGCTCCCTGGGGCGCATGCCCGCCTCGCGGGCGAGGGACACGGCGGCGAGGCTGGAGTGAACGTCGAGCTTGGCGAGGATGTTACGGGTATGGGTGCGCACAGTGTTCTTCGACAAGAACAGCTCGCGCCCTATCGCCGCCCGGTCCATGCCGCTCATCATGCAGGCCAACACCTCTCGCTCACGGACGCTCAACATCGCCAGGGCCGACGTCAAGGCTCCACCCGACGACTGCTCCAGCAGGCGCCGGAGCACGCCGGTGAGCACGCGGGGCGACACCCATGTCTCGTCGCCGGCCACGCTCCTTAGGGCGAGGACGAGCTCGTCGCTGCCCGCCTCCTTGCTGACGTACCCCGCGGCGCCGAGGCGAAGGGCGGCGATGGCCGTGGACGGGTCGTCGCGTGACGAGAGGAACACGACGCGCAGACCCGGGTGAGTGCGCCGGGCGCGGACCGCCACCCCCATCCCCTCGTCGCCGCCCAGCTCGGTGTCCACCAGGAGCACGTCGACGGGGGCGGCCCGGAGGGCGGCCTCGGTGGCCTCCGGGGTCGTCGTCACGGCGGTCACCGAGACGTCGGGCTCCGCCCGGAGCCGGTGCGCGACGGCGTCGGCGAACGCCTGTTGGGCGTCGGCGAGCAGCACGCGCAACGGCAGCACGAGACAAGCATGGGGCACGCTGCGACGGGAGGCATCCTTCATCTGCACGAGGGACGGGACAGCGGCGCGGGGAAGGATTGTCGCTCGCGTCGTTTGCACTGTTCGTGGAATCCCGTCACACTGGATGGTGGCGCCAGCTCGGCGTGCACCTGGTGTGCGCACGCCGGCACGTCGAGTGAGATTCACAGACGAAATGCAGGTGACGCCGTGGGGGTGAGGACGGGAGTGCCGGTTCTCGACGGTGCATGGTCGGGGCGTTACGGACCCGCGCGGCCATGACCAGGCGAACGGCCGACTTCGAGGTCGTCCACGACCTCCGCCAGCCGCTGGCGACCATCGCCGCCCTCGTCGAGGCCGCCGATCTGGCCCCTGGCGTCCCGCCGGAGACTCGGCGGTGCCTCGAGCAGATCCGGGGTCAGGTCGCCGAGCTGTCGACCCTGTGCCAGCGCCTGCTCCGGCCGCGCGGCGAGCCTCGCCGGCTCGCCATCGACGCCCTCGCCGGCGCCGTCGCCGGCAGCGCTCAGGTCGCCTACGGCCGCACCATCGAGGTGTCCGCCGTCCCGGCGATCGTGGTCGGCGACGAGGTCGACCTGCGCCGGGCGCTGTGGAACCTGTTGGAGAACGCCTGCCGGGCATCGGTCCGGGGCCCGGTGCACGTGGTCGTCACCACCCGCAACGACGAGGTCCGCGTCGCCGTGGCCGACTCCGGCCCGGGGTTCGGCGAGTGTGCTCCCGGCTGCGCCTCGCTCGGCCTGCCCATCGTGGAAGGGGTCGCCGAGCGCCACGGTGGCCGGCTCGAAGTGGGGCTGTCGGACCTCGGCGGGGCCACCGTCGCCCTCGTCCTGCCCGTCGACCAGGCGGATCCGTCCGCGCCGTGGGGAGGGCGGGCGGGCGCCGGTGTCGAGTCGGCGCCGCCGGAGGGAGACCCGTGCCGAGCATCGTGATCTGCGACGACCACCGGCTGTTCAGCGAGGCGGTGTCCCTCGTGCTCGTCGGGCGGGGCCACTGCGTGATGGCCTGCACCACCGACCCCGTGCACGGCGTGGCCGCCGTCCGGCGCCACACGCCCGACCTCTACCTCACCGACGTGCGCTTCCCTCGCGGCGACGGCATCGACAGCATGGCCCACGCCCTGGCCGCCTCCCCGTCCACGCGCGCCGTGGTCCTCACCGGGCTCACCGACCAGGCCGTGCGCAATCGGGCCCGGCGGGCCGGCGCGTCGGGCTTCGTGACCAAGGACGGGTCGATGGACCGCATCTTGGCGGCGATCGACACCGTGGCGGCCGGCGGGATCTTCTTCGACGACGCGCCGCCGCCCGCCGTCGCCCTCGCCGGCGGCCCCCGGCGCGACGAGCGGCTGCGGTTCCTGACGGCGCGTGAGCGCGAGGTGCTGGACCGGATGGTGCGGGGCGAGAGCACGGCGTCGATGGCCGCCGCCATGGGCATCGCCTACCCGACGGCCCGCACCCACATCCAGAACGTGCTGACCAAGCTCGGCGTGCACTCCAAGCTCGAGGCCGTGGCCCTCGCCGTCGACATGCGCGCCCGCCCGGACGAAGCGCCACTGGCCGGCCAAGGCTGAACCGACGGCGCCGGGCGTCGCTCAGCGCTTGCCGGGTCGCTCACGCTTCCCGGAGGGGGGACTGCCCTTGGCCGGGGCCTGCTCGGCGGCCCCCGGAGACGACGAGCGGGACGCGTCAGGGCTCGCCTCCGGTCCCTGGCCCCGCCCGCGGTCACCCCGACCGGACGGGTGGTCGTCGCCGGCCTGCCCGGGAGGGCCAGTGCGGGTGGCGCCGTCGGGCGTGGTGGCGGTGGTGGTGGGCGCGGTGGTGGTGCGCCGGTCGCCGGCCGGGGAGCGGCCCGGGCCGCCCACCCGCCCGTCGTCGTCGTCAGCGTCCTCGCCCTGGTCGCCGTCCTCCTCGCCACCGTGCACCGCCGGCAGTGGCTTGCCGCACTCGGACTGGGCGGCCACCTGCCGTTCGTTCGCGTCGGGCGTCGCCGGATCGTCGCGGTGGGAGCGCACGTACTGGCCGTGGTTGCCGGTGAAAGCGGTGGGAGGCGTCCCCGCCGTGCAGCCCTCGTTGAAGCGGGTCACGCCGCCGGCGCTCGGGTGGGCGGCGTCCTTCGTCGGGCCCCGTGGCGCCGCGTCGTCGTCGGTGCCGGCGTTGTCGGTGGCGGCGTCAGTGCCTGCGGGCGCTGCATCGGCGGCGCCGGTCCCGGTGTGGCCGGCCTTGTCGGCGGTCCGGGTCGTCCCCGACGGGTCAGAGGCACGGCCATCGTCGGCCAGGTTCACCGCCTCGAGGGCCGCCCTCGCCACCGACCCCGCCTGGTCGGGAAGCGACCCGGGCAGCGCGGCGGCCAAGCCGGTGCCGCCGAGCAGGGCTCCGGCCAGGAGGGTGCCGGCGAGCACCGGGCGAAAACGGCGCCGGGGCAGGGCGGGCGCCGCCACCGAAGCCAGCAGCGCGGCGTGGCGCTCGGCCACGTGGCGCTCCACCGGCCAACGGCCGAGCGAGGAGAGGCGGCGAACGACGTCGTCGTGTTCCATGCGCTCCAGTGAGCGCACGGCCGCCGGCTCAGGATACGGGCGGTGCCGCCACGCCCTCGTCGCGCACCCGGGCTGCCAGCATGCGGCTCAAGGCGTCGAGTGCTCGGTGCTGCAACGCCTTCACGGCGCCGACCGTGCGCCCGGTGATCCTCGCCACGTCGTCGAGCGGGAGGTCGGCCACGAACCGCAGGACGACCACCTCCCTCTGGTCGGCGGTCAGCATGCCCAGGGCGGCGACGAGCTCGGGGTCGAAGGGGTCGGGCGGTGGGGCGACCGGCGCGTCGGGCACGTCGCGGTCGGCGACCGTCGGGCGGCGGGCCTGCCGGCGCCGGGCGTCGAGGAGGCGGTTGTGGGCGATGGCGAACACCCACCGGCGCAGCGCCTCGTCGTCGCCGGAAAAGCGGTCGAGGTCGCGCGCCACCTGGAGGAACACCTCGCCGAGCAGGTCCTCGGGGTCCGGGGCTCCCTGAGCCCTCAGGTACCCGAGCACGGCGGGCGCGAGGACGCGGTAGGTCTCGCCGGCTGACCTCACACGCTACCGGTCGGCGATGGGCACGTAGTCGCGCAGCCCCTCGCCCACGTAGAGCTGGCGAGGGCGGGCGATCTTCGCGTCCTGCTCGAGCAGCTCGACCCAGTGGGCCAGCCACCCGGCGGTGCGCGGGATGGCGAACAGGACGGGGAACATCTCGATGGGGAAGCCCATGGCCTGGTAGATGAGGCCGGAGTAGAAGTCGACGTTCGGGTAGAGCCGGCGGGAGACGAAGTACTCGTCCGACAGCGCCGCTTCCTCGAGCTTGAGGGCGATGTCGAGGAGGGGGTTCTTCCCGGTCACCTCGAACACCTGGTAGGCAACGTCCTTGATGATCCTGGCCCGGGGGTCGTAGCTGCGGTACACCCGGTGCCCGAAGCCCTGGAGCCGACCGCTCTTGCCCTGCTTGACGCTGGCGAGGAAGGCGGGGACGTTCTCGACGGAGCCGATCTCGCGGAGCATGCGGATGACCGCCTCGTTGGCCCCACCGTGGCGAGGGCCGTACAGCGCGGCGCAGGCGGCGGCGCAGGCGGAGTACGGGTCGGCGTGGGCGGAGCCCACCGTGCGCATGGCCGTGGTGGAGCAGTTCTGCTCGTGGTCGGCATGGAGGATGAACAACACGTCGAGGGCCCGGGCGAGCACCCCGTCCGCCTCGAACCGCGGCTCGGCGACCTTCCACATCATCGACAGGAAGTTGGCCGTGAACGCCAGCGAGTTGTCGGGGTAGACGAAGGGCATCCCCACGCTGAACCGGTGGGCGGCGGCGGCCAGGGTCGGCATCTTGGCGATGAGGCGCACGATCTGCTTCTCGCGGCTGACCGGGTCGTGGATCTCCTTGGCGTCCGCGTAGAACGTGGACAGCGCGGCGACCGTCGAGACCAGCATGCCCATCGGGTGGGCGTCGTAGTGGAAGCCCTCGAGGAAGCGCTTGCGCACGTTCTCGTGGATGAAGGTGTGGTACGTGATCTTCTGGACCCACCCGTCGTACTGCTCAGCGGTGGGAAGGTCGCCGTAGAGCAGGAGGTAGGCCACCTCGAGGTACGTGGACCGCTCGGCCAGCTGCTCGATCGGGTACCCCCGGTAACGGAGCACGCCGGCCTCGCCATCGAGGAAGGTGATGGCGCTCTCGGCCGTCGCCGTGGCCAGGAACCCGGGGTCGAAGAACAACACGTCGGGCAGGCCCTTGCGCCACGCCGCCGAGGAGATCCCGCCGTTCACGATGGGCACCTCGAACGACTCGCCGGAGCGATTGTCGGTGATCGTGATGGTCTCGGCGCCCACGCCTCGAACGCTACCGCGCAGGCACGCCGGCGCCGTCACCGGGGGTCCAGCGGTAGACGTTGGTGGCGCGCGGGTGGAAGCCGAGCCGGGCGTACAGGCGGTTGGCCGCCTCGCGGTCGGGACGGGAGGTGAGGTCGACGGTGCGGGCGCCGGCGGCCACGGCGATCTCGAGGGCACGCCTGGTGAGCGTCTCCCCCACCCCCCGCCGGCGGGCCGACTCGTCCACGACCACGTCCTCGACCCACGCCCGCACGCCGGTGGGGATCCGGAACGTCACCAGGGTGAGGGCGCCCACCACCGTGCCGGCGCCGTCGCGGGCGAGCAGCACGTGCGTGCCGGGCGCGGCGACCATCTCGGCCAGCTCCTCGCGCGTGGGTGGCGGCGACGAGCGCGAGAGCTGGGGGACGAGGCGGGTGAACGCCGCCACCAACTCGTCGTCGGCCTGCTCGGCCTCGACCACCTCGATCACCGGATGCTCGCCGTCTGGCGGGTGGGTGCGGGGGGAATTGCCGCCTCCGAGACGTGAGGGCCCGTCGCGTCGACTCTACTGGGGGCATGCGAGTGCGCGGGGCCTCCGTCGTCGTCACCGGCGCCTCCTCGGGGATCGGGCGGGCCACCGCGGCGCTGCTGGCCGCGAAGGGGGCACGGGTGTGGGCGGTGGCCCGCAGCGCCGCGCCGCTCGAGGAGCTGGCCGCCGAGCAGCCGGGCATCACGCCCCTCGTCGCCGACCTCACCGACCCGTCGGCGCGCGCCGGCGTGGTGGCGGCCGTCGGGCCCGTGGACGTGCTCGTGAACAACGCCGGGATCGGCTGGATCGGGCTCGTGGAGGACATGCCCGCCGAGCAGGTGCGCAAGCTGTTCGACATCAACGTGCTGAGCCTGATGGACCTCACCCGGCGGGTGCTGCCCGGCATGCTCGAGCGCCGGCGGGGCCACGTCGTGAACGTGGCATCTGTGGCGTCGTGGATGGCCGTGCCCCCGCTCACCGTCTACTCGGCCACCAAGTTCGCCGTCCAGGGGTTCAGTGACGGGCTGCGGCGGGAGCTGCTGGGGCGGGGAGTGGGCGTGACGACGGTCAACCCCGGTCCCGTGTCCACCCGCTTCGGGCCGCGAGCCGCCGCCGAGGACCGACCGACCGAGCTGATGGGCCCGTCGCTCATGCCCGGGGTCCCCGTGTCCCTCGCCGCTCGGGCCATCGTGCGGGCCATCCGGATGGGGGGCATCCCCGGGTACGCCACGATCGCCGTGCCCCGCGCCCTCGGCGTGTGCCGGCTGGCCGGTCTCCCGGGCATCCGTCTCGTGGTGGATGCCGGCGCCGCCGTGGCCCGCGGGCCCCGCACCAGGGCCTTGCTGGCGGCGCGGGAGCGGTGACGCAGAGCGACGCCGAGAGGATCTGAACGCGCAGCGAGGCCATTTCTCACACTTTGGCGGTCATCTGCCCGCCGTTCGTGGCGCCCTTCGCGCACTCGGTGTGGATCGCGTCCGATCCCGCTGGTACAGTCCCCCGAACTACCTGTTGGCGGATTCGGAGGGAACATTGACTGCTCGCAACAACAGCCCTGGCCGCTCGCGCCCCGTCCCCGCCTGGCGGGCCGTGACGGTGGCGGTGGGACTGGCCCTGCTCACCCTGCCAGTGCTCGGGCCGGTGTCGCCGGCCGAAGGCTTGGCGAACACCGTCGTCAGCCTCACCTTCGACGACAACCTCACGTCGCAGTACGACAACCGGCTCGAGCTGTCCAGCCGGGGCCTGAAGGGCACCTTCTACGTCAACAGCGACCTTCTCGGCACGAGCCCGCCGTACTACGCCACGGCCGCGCAGATGAAGGAGGTCCAGAACCTGGGCAATGAGATCGGGGGCCACGGCCTGGGCCACCAGCCGCTGGCCCCGATGCCCGCCGAGGAACAGCGCCGGCGCGTGTGCGACGACCGCAAGGCGCTCCAGGACCTCGGCTTCGGATTGGCCACGTCGTTCGCCTACCCGTTCGTGTCGTTCAACGACGTGACGAAGAGCATCGTGAAGGAGTGCGGCTACAACAGCGGCCGCAAGGTGGGCGGCATCAAGTCGGGCGCCGCCTGCCCGGCGTGCCCGGTGGGCGAGTCCATCCCGCCGCGTGACGCCTACGAGACCCGTACGCCGAGGGGGGTGGAGCCGACGGACACCGCGGCGACGCTCCAGGAGTACGTGACCCAGGCGGAGAACGGCGCCGGCGGGTGGGTGCAACTGGTGTTCCACGACATCTGCCCGGCCACGTGCCCCACCGACCCCGAGGCTCCCGACTACCGAGCCAACGGCATCTCCCGCGGCGAGTTCGTCGCCTTCCTCGAGTGGCTGAAGGGCCGGCCGGAGGCGACGCGCGGCACCACCACCATCAAGACGGTGGGCGAGGTCATCGGCGGCGCGGTGCGCCCCGTGCCCACCACGACCACCACGACGCCCGGCGGCGGGACCGGCGGTGGCGGAACCGGCGGCGGCGGAACCGGCGGTGGCGGGACCGGTGGCGGGACGGCGGCGAACCCCGGGTACGTGCTGGTGGCCTCCGACGGCGGGATCTTCGCCTTCGGCGGGGCGCGCTTCTTGGGGTCGACCGGGGCCATCAAGCTGAACAAGCCGATCGTCGGGATGGCCTACACGCCCAGCGGGGCGGGCTACCGCCTGGTGGCATCCGACGGGGGCATCTTCGCCTTCGGTGACGCCCCGTTCTTCGGCTCCACGGGCGCCACGAAGCTCAACCAGCCCATCGTCGGCATGGCCACGACGCCTTCGGGCAACGGCTACTGGCTGGTGGCGTCGGACGGCGGCATCTTCGCCTTCGGCGACGCCGTGTTCCGCGGCTCCACCGGGGCGCTGAAGCTGAACAAGCCGATCGTGGGCATGGCCCCCACGCCGACCGGCAACGGCTACTGGCTGGTGGCGTCCGACGGTGGCATCTTCGCCTTCGGCGACGCCGTGTTCCGCGGCTCGACCGGGGCGCTCAAGCTCAACCTGCCCGTCGTGGGCATGGCCTCCACGCCCGGCGGCAACGGCTACTGGCTGGTGGCGTCCGACGGCGGCATCTTCGCCTTCGGCGACGCCGTGTTCCGCGGCTCGACCGGGGCGCTGAAGCTGAACAAGCCGATCAACGGCATGACGCCGACGCTCACCGGCAACGGCTACTGGCTGGTGGCGTCCGACGGCGGCATCTTCGCCTTCGGCGACGCCCGGTTCTTCGGGAGCACCGGCGACATCAAGCTCAACCAGCCCGTGGTGGGGATGGCCGCCCCGCCGCGGTAGCAGGCGACAACGGCACCGCTCGTTCCGGCGAGCGCACCGGCACGGGGCCCTGCCACTCGGCAGGGCCCCGTGCGCGTCCGACTAGGGGTCGAGCACGAAGGGCGGGGCGTCCACGGCGTCGATGCGGCAAGCGGCCGCCTGCACGATGTCGTCGAAGCAGAGTGCCTCGTGGGTGCGGACCACGGCCAGGTCGAGGCCCTCGAGCGCGCCCCCCAGCTCCACCTGGTGGTCGTCCACCTGCTCGCCCAGCGCCTTCCTGCGGGGGACCACGACCGGCAAGCGGCCTGCCTCGAGCACATCGAGGGTGGCGCCCACACCGGCGTGGGTGACCACGGCGTCGGCCTCGGCGATGGCCGCCGACAGCTCTCGTGCCGGCACCCACGCACGGGCGTCGATGGGCAGATCGCTCACGTCGGTGTGCCCTGTCTGCCACAACGTGTCGAGGCCGGGTGGGAGCACCTCCACCAGCCGCTCGACGAGGCCGCGGAAGGGTTGCATCCAGCTCCCGAGCATGACCACCACCCGGCGGACGGGCACAGGGTGAGCGGAGCGCCGCACGGCGAAGCCGTCGAACACCGAGCCCCGGTGGCGCCACGAGCGGCTCGCCCAGGACGCGTGCTGGGTGTAGCAGCGGACGCCGGGCACGCGCTGGAGGAGGGTCCCGGTGAGCGACGGCCCGTGCACCCTCGTGCCCGACTCCACGTAGTGGGCGCCGGCGCCGCGTGCCACCACCCAGGGGAGGAACGACAGGGCGATCCCCGCCCCCGTGCTCACCGCCACCGAGGGCCGCACCCGTCGCAGCACGCCGACGGCGCCGCCGGCGTTGCGCAGCATCAGCAGCAGCTCGCGGGAGTACTGCGCCGGCATGTAGATCACGTCCTCGCCTTCGAGCAGTGACTTCGTCTGCACCGTCTCGTTGGTGACCCACACGCGCTGCTCGTCCACCGGGGTGACGCGGGGAGCCAGGCGGTGCAGCTCCTTGATGTGCCCGCCGGCGCTCGCCACCAGCAGCGTGGTCATGAAGGCGGGCTCCTCGTGGTCGGGGCGCCCGGGACGACGGTCGCGCCTGCGCACCGAACCCTAGCCACTGGCCCTCAAGACAGGGGCGGCGGCGTCCGACGCAACTCAGGTGCCGCGCATCACGACGCAACCGGACCAACGGGGCAGGTGGACGAGGACCCGGGTCGGGACGACGGTGGCCCTCGCGATGTCCACCATCCTCGCCGGGCTCGTATCGGTCGGGCCCGGCGTGGCGGCCGCCGAACCGACGACCGCCCGGTTCCACGGCTCCATCGCCGGTCGCCCGCTCAGCCACCCCGTCGTCGGGATGGCGTCCACGCCGTCCGGGAACGGCTACTGGCTGGTCGCCCGCGACGGGGGGATCTTCGCCTTCGGCGACGCCGCCTTCCAGGGCTCGACCGGCGCCATCCGCCTCAACCAGCCCATCGTCGGGATGGCGTCCACGCCGTCCGGGAAGGGCTACTGGCTCGTGGGCGCCGATGGCGGCATCTTCGCCTTCGGCGACGCCGCCTTCCGGGGCTCGACCGGGGCCATCCGCCTCAACCAGCCCATCGTCGGGACGGCGTCCACGCCGTCGGGGAAGGGCTACTGGCTGGTGGCCCGAGACGGGGGCATCTTCGCCTTCGGCGACGCCGTGTTCCGCGGCTCGACCGGGGCCATCCGCCTCAACCAGCCCATCGTCGGCATGACGGCGGCGCCGGCCGGCGAGGGCTACTGGCTGGCGGCAGCCGACGGTGGCGTGTTCTCGTTCGGCGCTGCGGTGTTCCACGGTTCCGCCACCAGGGCGGCCAGCGCCACCGTCGTCGCCATGGCGGCCAGCCCCGCCGTGCGCGGCTACTGGTTCGCCTCGACGAACGGCGCCGTGTACGCCTTCCCCAGCGCCGACGCCGAGCCACGGCGCGCCGTCCTGCCGGCCCCCGGCGCCAAGTTCACCACCCTCCCGCCTGGCTCCGCCCTCCCGACCGACCAGCAGTGCGCCGCCGTCGTGCGCCGCTCGGCGTGGGAGCCCCGTCCGGGCAACGACGCCGCCAACCGCACGGTCACCGCCGGTGTGCGCGTCCCTGGGTTCACGCCCAACCAGGGTGGCCTCGACCAGCGGGCCCGGGCGCTCGCCGACCGTCTCACCGGCAATTTCACCGGCACGACGGACGAGATCATCCAATGGGGCGCCTGCAAGTGGGGCCTCGACGAGGACATCGTGCGGGCCACCGCGGTGAGCGAGAGCACGTGGCGCCAGCCCCACACCGGCGACCACACGAACAACGCCGGCGAGTGCCCGCCCGGGTACCGCGCTCCCTGCCCACTCAGCTTCGGTCTGCTGCAGGTGAAGTGGACCGCCCATCCCGAGACCTTCCCGTGGTCGCGCGACAGCACGGCGTTCAACGTCGACTACGCGCTGCTCGTGCGGCGGGTCTGCTTCGAGGGGTGGACCGACTGGCTCTACGACTGGGCCAAGGGCTACCAGGCGGGCGACGAGTGGGGCTGCGTCGGCTTCTGGTACTCCGGTGGCTGGATGGACGAGGGGGCGCGCAACTACATCACCGGCGTGAAGGCGCACCTCCAGCGCAAGCCCTGGCTCGAGGCCCGCTTCTGAGTGGGCGCCCGGGATCAGGCGCGGGGGCCGTCAAGTATCGTTGGCGCATGAAGGCGGGGGCGGTGGTCGGCGTCTTCCCCGCCGACGAGCACTGCTCGCGGGAGCGGCTGTTCCGGGCGCTCGAAGCGGTCTTCGACGTCACCTTCGTCGCCCGCCGACCGGGCGAGTGGCGAGGCGTCGACGCCGCACTGGTGCTCGGCGACGCCGGCACGACGGTGGACGACCTGAGGGCAGCCGGCGTGCCCACGTTCTCCGCTCCCGTCGACCGGGTGGGACGGCGGAGAGGGCACGCCCTCATCACCTTCGCCGTCGACGCCGCCGTCGACGCCCGCATCCGCGGCCGCCACCTGGTGGAGGCCCACTCGCCCGCCGCCCCGCTGGACGAGGGCGGGACGGGGACGGTGCTGGCCACCGGCCCCCGGGGAGCGGTGTGGGCCCGGCGCCGCCCCGCCGGTGTCGTGCACGACGAGGTGTCCACGCCCCTCGACGAGCTCCTCCCCGGCGAGCGCCTGAAGGACCAGGTGGCCGCCGGGCGGTTCCTGTCCCTCCTGCCGCTGGTCCAGTTCCTCCGGGACGTGGTCGAGCACGGATGGGAGCGCCCCCCACTGCGGGCGTCGTTCATCCTCGACGACCCCAACCTCCACTGGCGCTCCTACGGCTACCTCCGCTACCCGGAGCTCGCCGCCCATGCCGCAACCCACCGCTACCACGTGGGGATCGCCATGGTGCCGCTCGACGCCGTGTACGCCCACCCGGCCACCGTGCGTCTGTTCCGATCGTCGCCGCAACTGTCGCTGCTGGTGCACGGGAACGACCACGTCAAGCGAGAGCTCGCCCAGCCGCTCCCCCACGCTCAGGCCGTGGCCATGCTCTCCCAGGCCCTCTGCCGCATGGCGGCGTTCGAGCGCCGGCACCGGCTCCGCGTGTGCCGCGTGATGGTGCCACCACACTACGACTGCTCCGAGCCGATGATGGCCGCCATGGTCGAGACGGGCTTCGAGGCCGTCTCCTACACGGGGCCCGTCGACGTCGTGGCCGACCCTCTCGGCGGCTGGACGCCCGCCGACGTGCACCTGGGCGGGGGGCTGCCCGGGCTGCACCGCCTGCCCTTCGACGCCACCACCGACGAGCTTGCCCTCCGGGCCTTCCTCGACCAGGCCATCGTGCTGTACGGGCACCACACCGACCTGGCCAAGGGGATCGACGTCCTCGCCGCGGCGGCGGAGAGGGTGAACAGCCTGGGTGACGTGGCGTGGGCGTCCTCCGCGGCCGTTGCCCGTTCGAGCTACCTGGTGCGCCGCGACGGCGCCACGACGCACGTCCGGGCGTACTCCCGGCACCTGGTCGTCACGCCCGCCGACGGGACCTCGCGGCTTTGCGTCGAGCTTCCGCCGTCGGCAGGGAAACGGGAGGAGACGATGCGGCTCCTCGGTGGCAGTGGTGGTGGTGCAGTGTCGACCACGGGCGAGGGAGCGGGGCTCGCCGTCAGCGGCGGCACGCCGGTCGCCATCGAGCTGGTGGCCCCGGCGGGCTCCACCGTCGCCCCGTCCGTGACGGAGACACGACCCGCGTGGCGACCGTGGCCGATCGTGCGCCGGTGCCTCACCGAGACGCGCGACCGGGTCTCTCCGCTGCTCGGCGTGGAGTGGAGCCAGCGCCAGGTGCAGTGACGGGAGCGACGCCGTGACGCGGCGCCGCGGTCAGCCGGCCGGCGAAGCGGCGGTCGCCGCCACCGATTCCAGGTGCCGCCGGACGCCGGCGCCGAAGTCGGTCGGCTCGCCCTCGTAGGTGCGGATCAGCGCCGGGCCGTCGCTGCAGTTCCACGTGTTCCACGTCCACCCGAGGTAGGACACTCCCCGCCGGTCGGCCCACCGCATGAAGTCGGTGATGAAATCGCTGCGACAATCGCCCTGCCCGGCTTCGGTGGTGACGACCGGCACCACGGCGGCGACGGAGCCGACCGTGCGGTCCCAGCAGCGCCGGTCGTTGCACTCGTTGAAGTCGTAGACGTGGAACCCCGCGGCGGTGTTCCCGAGCGGGTCGTGCGGACGGTGCTCGAGCCACTCGGACAGGTCGTTGCCGTACTGCAGCCCAGTGGCGATGATGGGCTGGGTGGCACCGGCGGCGCGTACCGCGTCGACCAGGGACTGCATACCCGCCGCCTGCCACCCCTTGGGGGTCGTGCACCCGTCCCGCCAGCACGCCCAGTCGATGCCTTTCGGTTCGTTGAACAGGTCGAACGCCACGCCGGGCCGGTCCCGGAAGTGCGACGCCACCGACCGCCAGAACTCGGGGCTGTGGTCGGCGTCGGCCATGCGCTGCGTCCGGTCGGCGGTCTGGCCGGCAGGAGCGTTCCAGTGCAGGTCGAGCACGGCGACCAGCCCGGCCCGGTTGACCACGTCCACGTACTCCGTCACCGCCCGGCGGTAGGCGTCACCGCCGAGTTTCGGCTTGATGCCGTTGATCCCCAGCCAACAGTGCTCGTTGAGGGGGATGCGTACGGCGTTCACCCGCCAGGAGGAGATGGCCTGCACCGACGCCTCGTCGGTGGGCCCCTCGGAGATCCCCCACCCCTGCACGCAGGCATACTCGAAGCTGGACCGGTTCACGCCCAGCAGGCGGAGGGGTCGTCCCTCGGCGTCCACCAGCTGGTTCCCCTCCACCCGGACGGCGGGAACCGAAGCGGGCCCGGCCACCAGCCCGGCCATGGTGGGTGCCGGCAGGGGGGTCGCCATCTCCGGGAGCGCAGCTGACGAGGCGGAGCGCTCCCCGCCCTCGTCGCCGTCGCCGTCGAGGAGGAGCGCGGCGACGACGCCGAACGCCGCCACGGCCACCAGGGCGGCGAGGGCGGCGGGGAGCCGACGGGACAGCGAGACCCGGCGGGACGGCACGAGCGACGAGGCTATCGGGCGACGGTGCGGAAACGGCGTCGCCCCCCAGCTGGGGCGGAGAGCAGCCGGTCGACGACGCCCAGGTACCTCCCCCGTTGGCGAGGCCACCGGGCAGGGACGTTCTCCAGCTCGGCCTGCTCGACCAGGCTGACGCCGAGCGCCGGGTCGTCGCGAAGCTCGAGGATGGCCCGGGCCAGGTCGCGCTCGTCGTCCGACTCGAAGAACTGGAAGCACGAGGGCGAGTAGGACTGCTCGACGGACCGGGTGCGGGAGACGATCGCCGGCTTTCGCATGGCGATGAACTCGTACAGCTTGTTGCACAGCGTCAGGTCGCGGAACACGTCCCGTTTCATGGCCACGACGCCGGCGTCGGCCTGCGCGATCGCCCGGACCACCTCGGCGATCGGCAGGATCTCCGGACAGAAGTACACCCGGTCCTCGACGTCCAGCTCGCCCGCCAGGCGGCGAAGGGTGGGGAGGTAGGTCCCCTCACCGAAGATCTCGAGCCGGAGGCCGGGGATCTTCTCCCGGAGCAGCGCCACGGCCCGGATGATGGTGTCCAGGCCGTAGCGCTCCTCGATCGTCCCGTGGCTCACCAGGACGAAACGGTCCGGATCGGGCGGGCGCCGCGGGTGGCGATCGCAGTCGAAGACGTCCTCGTCGGCGCCGTTCAGCACGACGGTGATCTTCTCGGCCGGCGCGCCACGCGCCACGAAGGTGTCTCGCATCTGCGCGGTACAGGTCAGCGCCAGGTCGGCCATGCGGATGCTCGCCTGCTCGAGCCGGGCGGCCAGGCGCACCGCGGGGTGCCCGAGGCCCACCTTGTACTTGGAGGCGACGAACTCCGGCGCGCACTCGTGGAGGTCGAGCAGGACCCGAGCGCCGGTGAGCTTCGGGACGGCGGCGGCGAACACGAGGATGTCGGGGAGGGTGTTCACCTGGACCAGGTCGTAGCGCCGGCGCAGGTGCAGCGCGCCCACCCGCACGGCGGCGAGCACGAGGAACGTCAGGTACTCGAACACGTAGCGAGCGGAGCCGCGGCGACGCCGGCGGGGAGGGAGACGGCGGATCGTGAGCCGGCCGTCCCGCTCGAACCGTCGCTCGCCCACGTCGCGAAGGCAGACGACGTCCACCTCGTGGCCGGCGTCGACCAGGGCGTTGACCTCGCGGCGCACCCGCGGGTCGAACGGGAAGTACCCCTGGCGGATCACGCAGACCCTGGCCACGTCACCCTCCCGCGCCGCCACGCACGCCCCGCCACGCTGCAAGGGTAGCGCCACGAGCAGTAGCTGCCACGGTGACGCAGAGCGGCCGACCGACCGCGGCGGGCACGCAAGTCGTAGGCTTCGCCCACTCACCCCTGCTACCGTCTACTGCTCGGAACGCCCATCGTGCGCGAGTTCGACACGAGGGCACAGAAAGGCTGCGATGGCACATTCCCCGATCGCGTTCTTGCCTGCCGTCCACCGCGGTCAGCTGCCGTCGGACGAGCTGATTCGCCAGGCGGAGGCGGGCGAGCGCCCTCGATGGGAGCACCTGGAGCTGGCCCGCCGGCTCGACGCCGTGCTGATCGACGCCGAGTACCTGGCGGAGCGGGGGACGCCCGTCGCCCGGCTGGTCGCCCGCCACGTCGGTCTCTTCCCCGCCCAGGTGGTGGAGGCATTCCTGCGCCGAAAGCGGTTCGGCACCGTGTGCGCCTGGAGTGACCGCTTGGGCCTGCCCCTCGCCCTGCTCCACAAGGTGAGCGGATGGCGGGGCGACCTCGTACTGGTGTCGGCATGGCTCTCCCGGCCCAAGAAGGCCCTCTTCCTGTCCACACTCCGGGTGCACACCCACCTGCGGGCGATCATCAGCGGCAGCCGGTCGCAGCTCGACATCGCCGGCGAGCGGCTCGGAGTCCCCCGCCACAAGCTCCAGCTCGCGCCGTGGCCGGTGGACACCGCGTTCTGGCGTCCCCAGCCGGGCGGCACCCCGGGCGACGTCATCGCCTCCGTCGGGTGGGAGGCCCGCGACTACCCGACCCTCCTCGAGGCCCTCGACGGCGTCGACGTCCGCCTCGAGGTGGCCGTCGGCGTGACGCTGTTCGCCACCGACGCCAAGACAGGCGGGCGGGGGTCCGAGGAGTTCGACCTGCTCTCGGCGGTGGAGCCCGTCCTGCGCCGGACGTACGGGTACCGCCTCCAGGAAGGGTTGCTGCCGAAGTTGCAGGCGGCGCAGGCGACGGGGCGGGTGCGGGTGCGCCAGCAACTCCCGCCGCGGGAGCTGCGGGAGCTGTATGCGAGGGCTCGCTTCGTCGTCGTGCCGCTCCACGACGTGGACAGCGACTGCGGGATCACCACGATCGTCGAGTCCATGGCGATGGAGAAGGCGGTCATCGTCACGCGCACGAAGGGCCAGGTCGGCGTGCTGGAGGACGGCGTCCAGGGGATGTACGTCCCGCCGAACGACCCCGACGCCCTGCGAGCGGCCATCGTGCACCTGCTCGCCCACCCGGAGGAGGCCGAGCGCATGGGCAGGGCCGGCCGCCGGCTCGTCGAGCAGCGCTTCTCCCTCGACTCCTACGTCGACCGTCTGGCTCCGGTGATCGCCGGCGGTCACGACGGCGACGCCGTGGATGGAGAGGGCCCGACGAGAGCCGGAGCCGATGCCGGGCGCCGGGCGCCGGGCGGGGCGGAGCCGGCGGCGTGACGGGGGCGACCGGCGGCGGAAGGCTCGCCGTCGCCATGTGCACCTACAACGGCGAGCGCCACGTCGCCGAGGAGCTCGACAGCTTCGTCCAGCAAACGCGCCTGCCCGACGAGCTGGTGGTGTGCGACGACCGCTCCACGGACGGGACCGTGGAGATCGTCGAGGCGTTCGCCGAGCGGGCGCCGTTCGAGGTGCGGCTGTACGTGAACGACGAGAACCTGGGCTACACGAAGAACCTCGAGCGGGCCATCTCGCTCACCACCGGAGACTTCGTGGCCCTGGCCGACTGGGACGACGTGTGGATGCCCCAGAAGGTCGGGCGGCTCGTGGACGCCTTCACCAACTCGCCCACCGTCGGCTTGGTCCTGAGCGACGCCGAGATCGTTACCCCCGACCTGCAGCACGTGGGGTCGCTGTGGGACACACGCGGGTGGGCGCGGCGAGACCGCTTCCTCGCCGCTCGCGGCCACACCCACCGCCTCCTCCGCAAGAACTTCACCGCTACCTACGGCACCACGATGGCCCTCCGGTCCACCCTGAGGGACGCCGTGCTGCCCCTCCCCGACCGGTGGGTGAGCACGACCGGCCAGAGCGGGCCGGACGCATGGATCGCCCTGATCGCCGCCGGCCTGTCGGACGTCGCCTTCATCGACGAGCCGCTCGTGAAGTACCGCCAGCACGCGACCAACATGGCGGGCGCCGGCTCGACGAGCCTGCTCACCAGGCTGCGCAGCGCCCGAGCGAACACCGCCGAGACGTTCACCGAGAGGGCGGAGCGTCTCCGCCTCGGCGTCGAGCGCCTCACCGCTCTCGGCGCCCGCCCCGGGTACGTGCGGCACGTGCGCCGCGCCGAGCGCCACGTCCGCTTCCGGGCGGCGCCGCCCGCGTCCTACCCCGCCCGCCTGGCCAGCTCCGCGTCCGAGCTGGCCCGCTTGCGGTACCACCGGTACTCCGACGGCTGGCGCTCGCTCGCCAGCGACGTCCTCCTACGATGAGCACGGGGGGGGCGGACGGGTCGGTGACAGTGGTGGACGCAACGGGGGAGGGGACGGCCGACGCCACCGTCGTCGCCGGCAACTCGGTAGCCGTCGGCGCCTGGACCCTGGTGAGCCGCGTCACCGGGGTCGGCAAAGTGGTGGCCATCGCCGCCGTGCTCGGCCCGACCTACCTGGGCAACACATACCAGGCCACCAACCTGCTGCCCAACGTCGTCTACTTCGGCTTCCTCGCCGGGTCGCTGTTCGCCTCACTGCTCGTCCCGCCCCTCGTGGCCCACCTCGACCGCAACGACTTCCGGGGGGCCCAGCGCGTGGCCGGCGGCTTCCTCGGCGTGGCGCTCATCGCCTTCGCGCTGCTCACCGCCGTCGTCGTGGCCGCCGGCCCGCTCGTGATGCGCGTGCTCGCGGCCGGCGTCGAGGACCCCGAGGTGGCCGAGGCCCAGCGGCGAATCGGTGCGCCCCTGCTGGCCATGCTGATGCCCCAGGTCGTCCTCTACGGAATCGCGGGAACCGCAGGCGCCGTGCTCAACGCACGCGGCCGCTTCGCCCTCGCCTCGGCCGCGCCCGCCCTCGAGAACGTGGGCATCATGATCACCCTGACGGCCAACGCCATCCTGTTCGGGACCGGCATCGACGTGGAAGGGGTTGGGGCGTCGCAGCTGCTCCTCCTCGGCATGGGAACGACGGGCGCCGTGGCCCTCCACGCCGGAGCGGTGTGGCTCGGAGCGCGCCGCGCCGGCATCACGCTGGTGCCGAGAGGCGGGTGGCGCGACCCCGAGGTGCGCGCCGTGCTCCGCCGCGCCGTCCCCTCCCTCGGCCACGGGGGCCTCGGCGCCTTCGCGTCGTTCGCGGTGTTGGTCGTGGCCAACCGGGTGCCGGGAGGTGTCGTGGCGTTCCAGATGGCACTGAACTTCTACGCGCTGCCCGTCGCCGTGGGCGCCAACTCGGTGGCGCTCGCCCTGCTGCCGCAGTTGTCCCGCAGCCACAACGCCGGCAACGGCCAGCGGTTCCGGTCGCAGCTCGTCGAGGGGCTGTCTCTCGCCTTCTTCCTGTCCATCCCGGTCGCCCTGGCCTACGTCGTCCTGGCGTGGCCCCTGGCCCGGGCGGTCAGCTTCGGGGAGATGGCCACGCCGCAGGGGGTGCGCCTGATCGCCGTGTCACTCGCCGCCATCGGCCTCGGAGTGCTCGGCGAGACGGCATTCCGCGTCGCCACCAACGCCTGTTACGCCCAACGCGACGTCCGCACGCCGCTCGTCGGGATGGTGATCCGCGGCGCCGTGTGCCTCGCCGGCATGATGCTGGCCCTTCTGGGCCACGGGGTCGCCGTGCTGCTCGTCGTCGGCCTGGCGTACACCATGGCTGACCTGACCGGCGCCGCCTACGTCTGGCGCAAGCTCGCCGCCCGCCTCCCGACCGCGACCGGCTTCGGCCCCCCGTTCGCCCGCTGCCTCGCCGCCGCCGGGCTCATGCTCGTGCCCGCCTCGGCGGTCGCCGCCGGCGTGCCGACCCTGCTCGACGGCCGCCTGCGCCACGTGCTCGCCGCGGTGCTCGCGTCTGCCGTGGGAGCGGCGGTGTACCTGGGGCTGCAACGGCTCTGGGGGTCGCCCGAGCTGTCGTCGTTGCTCGCCGGCGTCCGCCTCTCCGGGGCCCAGGGCGGGGCACCGGCGGCCGAGCCCGGGAGCGGGCGATAGCGCGCCGGCAACCGGGCCTCGGGCCCTTCCGCCTGCCCTGGCCGGCGGCCCGCAGCGCCTTCGAGGGCGTCCTCAAGCCCACCTTCGTGGCCGTGAGGACCGGCTCCAGCCGCCTGTGGGAATGGCACACGGGGATCCGCACCGAAGGCACCATCGACCTGCGGACCGTGGGCTGCGAGGCGCAGGACCGCGTCCACTACATGCCGTCGGGCTGGACGACCCTCCCGCGCATCCTCCCCAGACGCGAGGTGGGGCCCGACGACGTGTTCGTCGACTTCGGATCGGGGCTGGGGCGAGTCGTGTTCCAGGCCGCCCGCTACTACCCGTTCAAGGCGGTCATCGGGGTCGAGGTGTCCGAGCAGCTCCAGGCTGCGGCGCGGGCGAACATCGATCGCAACCGCGCCAACCTGCGGGCGGGAGACGTCGAGCTGGTGACGTGCGACGCTGCGGCGTACCGGGTGCCCGACGATGTGACCGTGGCCTACTTCTTCAACCCCTTCACGGGACCGGTGTTCACCCAGGTGATCGCCAACCTGGTCGAGTCGTTCGACCGTCGCCCGCGCCGGCTGCGGGTCATCTATCGCAACCCGGCGGAGCACGAGTTCCTGCTCTCGACGGGACGGGTGCGTCTTGTCCGCCGCCTGCCGGGGTTGCGGCCGACCCCGCAGTGGTCCCGGTCGAACGCCACGTACCTCTACGAGGTGGTCGGCCGGGACTGAGCGACGGGGCGCGGGCGGTACCGCTGCCCGGTGAGCGCCAGCGCCAGCAGCGGGAAGAACAGGTCGGCCGACCCGCGCATCGTGAGGTGCGGGTCGAAGATCGTCACTGCGGCGAGCACGACGAGCGAGACGAAGCTGGCGATGGCCGCCACACCTACGGCGTCGGCCCGCCGACGGACCACCGCCGCCGTGGCCCGCAGGCCCTTCCACAGGAACACGAAGAAGGCGAGGAAGAGGGGGATCCCTCCCGTCCAGAGCAGCCACACGTGCCCGCTCTCGATGTACACCCAGTCCCCGGGCAGGAACTCGGGCGCCGGGACCCGGGCCGCCGGCCGCACGCCGAACACGGCGGTTCCCTTGGTCACCTCGGGTACGAAGAACGTGTTCAGGTTCTCCCACCGGCCCACCCAGCTGGTCGGCAGCCCCGTCTGCGTGTCGACGGAGCTCAGCCGTCGTTCGACCACCGGTTGCAGGGCCAACAGGGCGACCGCCATCACCGGGACGAGCAGGGCCGCTGCCGTCCGGAGACGCCCGGTGACCAGGCCCAGGGCCAGTGCCCCGGCAACCAGGCCGAGCACCTCGGAGAACTGGCCGGACGCGACGGTGCCCAGGGCGAAGAACAGCGCGGCGCCGACCAGCAGCGCCTTCGGGCGGCCCTTGTGCAACAGCCAGGCCACGGCGATGACCAGGTTGAAGATCATCACGTCGCCCAACGCCTGCGACTGGCCGATGGTCGAGGTGGCGCGGTTGATGTCGAAGCCGGACACGTCGCCCCCGGCGTAGTAGGTGGCGAGCAGCTCGGGGACGCCGAACACCCGCAACGCCTGGAGGATGCCGATGGCCCCGACCGCCGCGGCCACGGCCATGGAGATCCACAGGCAGCGCGCCACCTGCGCCTCGGTGCGGATGCTCGACCTCACGAGGAGGTAGATCGCGTAGTACTTCCACAGGGCGCTGGCGTAGAGGAGGTCGTCCTGGGTGATGTCCACGCCGCGCGCCACCATCCACAGCAGCGGGACCACCGAGGCGGTCACGGCCAGCAGCAGGATGGACACGTCCACCGGATGCAGCGAGCGCAGCGACGGCCGGGTCTCGGGCGGGTCGAGGATCCGGCGACCCAGCAGGGCGGCGGCGAGCAGCAGCAGGAGCGCCTCGTTGGGCCGCAGCAACGGGACGACGGAACCTCGCTCCATGCCCACCACCAGGGGTGAGACGGCGAGGAAGACGTAGGCGGCGGCCTGGGGACGCGACATCACCAGCGCCACCAACGCGACGGCCACGGCGCCCACGATGGTGACGGGCGGGGAGACAGCGACCAGCGGACCGGACAACAAGGCCACGATGAGCACCGCCTCGATGACCCGGACCTCCGGAGCGGCGGGGGACACCATGACGCGCTCGACGTTCACGCTCATGCGCCGCGTCCTCTTCCTCTCGTCCGCCGTCGGTCCCTGCGCGCCACGCCGGCCTCGATTGTAGAGGTTCGGGACGACGATCCGGCACGGCCCGGCACGCGTCCGTGGGGGAGCGCCGTCGTGACCACCCTCCTCACGCTCTACTGTTGGCTGCCGAGGGGGCGCAGCCGCCGGCGCGCCGCCGCAGCATCCGCGGTGCGCCGTGGGAAGACGTGCCCAACGGGGCGAGCGAGGTGTGCCATGGACGAGCAGAGGACCAGTGCCGACACGGTGGCGACGTCGTCCACCGACGAACCGGTCCTCCGCGTGATGGAGATGGACCCGCAGGTCGATGCCCGGTGGGAGTCATTCGTCAGCTGCCACGCGGAGGCCACGGTGTACCACCACCCCGCCTGGCTCGGCGTGCTCGAGAGGGAGTACCCGCAGCGGTCGCTCCACCTCGCCTGCGTGGACGACGGGGGCAGGGTCCACGGCGTGCTCCCCCTGCTGTACACCCGCGGGCTGCCCGGCGGAGCGCTGTCGGGCGTGGTCGGCCGTCGCCTCTCCTCACTCCCGCGCACGCCCGTCGCGGGACCGCTCGCCACCAGCCCGGTGGCGACCGCCGCGCTCGTCCGTCATGCCGTCGAGCGGGTCGATGCACAGCCGGGGCTGCGCCTCCAGCTGAAGGTGACGGCGAGCGAGCTCGACGGCGAGGTCGCCGGTGTGGAACGGACACCGTGGAGGACGACCTACGTGGTCCCGCTGCCCGGGCCAGGGAACGAGGTGCGCTTCGGCGACTCCCGGAACCACGCCAAGGTGAAACGGACGGCGAATCAGGCAACCCAGCTGGGCGTGCGGGTGCGACCAGCGGAGACCGAAGACGAGCTGCGGGCCTGGTACCCGCTCTACCTCCAGGCGATGCAGGCCCACCTGGTCCCGCCGCGCTCCTACCGCTTCTTCCGCGGCACCTGGGAGCTGATGCACCACCGCGGCATGATGCAGCTCCTCCTGGCCGAGCGCCACGGCGCCGACGGCCGAGAGCTGCTCGCCGGGTGGGTGCTGCTCAAGTTCGGCGCCACCGCGTTCTACGCGTTCAACGGGCGTGATTCGCGCTACCTCGACCTGCGGCCGAACGACGCCATCCAGTGGCACGCCGTGCACGACCTCAACGCCGAGGGGATACGCCGGTACGACCTGGGCGAGGTCGCCGCGTCGAACCACGGCCTGGCCCGCTTCAAGAAGAAGTGGGGCGCCGTCCCCTGTCGCCTGTACCGCTACCACTATCCCGGGCTCGGGACCGCCGACGGCGCGTCCGAGGTGGACCGCAGCGGGGGGGCGCGCAAACTGGCGGAGGCGGCGTGGCAGCGGGTCCCGCTGCGAGTCACCGCCGCCGTGGGCGACCAGGTGTACCGGTTCCTGTAGTGGTCGGGTGCGCAAACGAGTGATCCGGCTCTCCCTGGACGACGCCAGGTGGCGCAGCTTCGTCGCGGCTCGCCCCGACGCCGAGCCCTTCCATCACCCCTCCTGGGCGCGCCTGCTCGCCGACTGCTACGGGTACCCGGCGTTCGCGCTCGCCCTCGCCGATGCAGCGGGGGAGATCACTGCGGGGATCCCCGTCATCGACGTACGGGTCCCGCTCCGCGGGCGGAAGTGGGCGTCGCTCCCGTTCACCGACGCCTGCCCCCCGCTGGGCCGGGCCCCCGAAGACGCCGAGGACCTCGTCGGTGAGGTCCAGCAGGCGGCACGGGCCACGGGTGTGCGCCGCGTCGAACTTCGAGCCGACGTGGGCCGCGGCTGCGGGCACCTGGAGCAGGCCGGTGTGCTGCACCGCCTGCGGCTGGAGGGCGACCCCGACGCGGTGTTCCGCCGCTTCCACCGCTCCCAGGTGCAGCGCAACGTCCGACGGTCCGAGCGCGAGGGCGTCGAGGTCCGCCGGGCCGAAGCGCCCTCGGGCTTGACGGAGGTCTTCTACTCGCTTCACGTGAAGACCCGTCACCGCCAGGGTGTGCCAACCCAGCCGCGGCGCTACTTCCAGCTCCTGTGGGACCGGGTGCTCTCCCTCGGACTGGGGCACGTGTCGCTCGCCTACCGGGACGGGGCTCCGATCGCCGGCGCGGTGTTCCTGCGATGGAACGGCACGCTGGTCTACAAGTACGGAGCCTCCGACCCCGACTACTGGTCGCTCCGCCCCAATCACCTCATCTTCTGGGACGCCATCCGCTCGAGTTGCGAGAGCGGCGACCACACCGTCGACTTCGGCCGCACCGAGCTCTCCAACACCGGGTTGCGGGCCTTCAAGGCGGGATGGGGCGCCGAGGAGGCCCCACTGAACTACGTGGTCCTCGGCGACCGTCCGTCGGCCCCCGCACGTGACCCCGCCGCCGCCCTGCGCCCGGTGCTGCGCCGTGCCCCGGCATGGTCGTGCCGCGCCCTCGGGGCACTCTTCTACCGGTATGCGGCATGACGACGGCGCGCCGGGCCGGAGCGGCGGCGGTCACGTGAGCGCGAACGGGGGGCCGGCGCCGATCAGGGTCGTCGAAGCACCACCGGGTGACCCCCGTTGGCAGAGCTTCGTGGACGCGCACCCGGACGCGTCGGTTCACCACAGCGAGGCCTGGCTGGAAGCGCTGGAGGTCGCGCACGGCTTCGCGGGCGTCCGCCTGCTCTGTGAGGATGCCGACGGCGGGGTGCGGGGGGTCCTCCCCCTGTGCCACCGTCGGCGCCTGGGCCGGGACGACGAGCTCTCGTCCCTCCCGTACACCCCCTTCGCGGGGCCGCTCGGGTGCGACGCCGAAGCGACCGCCGCCCTCGTGCGAGCAGCGGTCGACCACGCTCGCGCCCGGCCGAGGACGCACCTCCAGCTGAAGACGTCCGGCCCGGCGCTCGACGGCGTGGGCGACGCCTTCTCGGCGCACCCCTGGGACGCGACGTGGGTCCTCCGGCTTCCCGACGACCCGGACAAGGTGCGGTTCGGGGACTCTAGGAACCACGGGCGCATCCGTTGGTCCGTCAACAAGGCGGCCAAGCAGGGCGTGGTGGTACGTGGGGCCGAGAGCGAGGACGACTTGCGCTCCTGGTACCCGCTGTACCTCGAGGCCATGCGCTGGCACGCCGCACCCCCGAGGCCCTACCGCTTCTTCGAGGCGTGCTGGCGGCTGCTCGGCCCCCGGGGCCGGTTCCGGCTGCTCCTCGCCGAGCACCGGGGAGCAGCAGGCGCGAGGCTGGTCGCCGGCTCGATCTTCCTGGGCTCGGGCGCCACCCTCCTCTACGCGTTCAACGGCAGACGGCGCGCCGACCTCGGGCTGCGGCCCAACGACGCGATCCACTGGAGCGCCATCCACGAGGCCTGCCGGCAAGGTTTCCGGTGGTACGACTTCGGCGAGGTGATGGAGGACAATCAGGGACTGGCCCAGTTCAAGAGCAAGTGGGGAGCCGAACCGCGCGCCCTGTACCGCTACCGCTTCCCACCGCAGCGTGGGCTCGGGGGTGCGGGTTCCGGCCGACCGGGTGTGGCGCGCCGGCTGGCCAACGGTGCGTGGAGACGCCTCCCGCTCGGCGCCACTGCCGTGCTCGGCGACTGGATGCACAGCCACCTGTAAGGGAGCCCTTTCCGTGAGACGCAAGGCAGCGCTGCTCGGTGGCACCACGACCATCGGGGACTGCGCCGTGGCGGCCCGGCTGCTGGCTCGCCCGCGCCAGCTCGTCCGAGGACCGGGGATCGAGGAGTACGAGCGGGCGTTCGCGGCCCACGTCGGCGTGCGACACGCCTTCAGCTTCGCCAGCGGACGCGTGGGGCTGTTCGGCCTGCTGCAGGCCATGGGCATCGGCTCGGGCGACGAGGTCCTGCTCCAGGTCCCCACGCACATCGTCGTGCCCAACGCCATCCGCTTCACCGGCGCCCGCCCCGTGTTCGTCGACTGCCGGCTGGACAGCTACAACATGGACCTCCAAGCCGCCGAACGACTGGTCTCACCCCGCACGAAGGCCCTGGTGCTCCAGCACACGTTCGGGATCCCCGCGGACATCGACGCGGCACTCGAGCTCGGGCGCCGCCACGGCTTCGAGGTCATCGAGGACTGCGTGCACGCGCTCGGCGCCACGTACCGCGGCCGCCAGGTCGGCAGCCTCGGGCGCGCCGCCTTCTTCAGCACCGAGGAGACCAAGACCATCACCACCATCATGGGCGGGATGGCAGTCACCGACGACCCCGAGATCGCCGCCTCCCTGCGGGACTTCCAATCGGCGTGCGCCTGGCCGAGCGTCGGCGTCACCGTCCAGTACCTGCTGAAGTTCATCCTGTACCACTTCCTGACCGACCCCCGGCTGTACCCGTACTCGCGCACGGTGTACGAGCTCACCGGGCGCCGCCAGGTCGCTCCGGGCGCCACGTCGGAGGAGGAGAAGCGGGGAGAGCGCCCAGCCGAGTACGAAGAGCGCCTCTCCAGCGCGCAAGCGCAACTGGCCATCAGGCAGCTGGGCCGGCTGCAGGCGAACGTCGACCATCGCGCGCGTGTTGCGTCCGAGTACGCCGCCCGGTTCTCGGCGCTCGGGTTCCGCCCACCCGCGCCATCGGAACAGGCGCGATCGGCCATGGTGCGCTACCCGCTCTGGGTCGAGGACCGTGCTCGCGCCGTCGAGGCGGCCGCAGATCACATGGTCCTCGGCACGTGGTTCACCTCGGTGCTCGAGGAGGCGCTCACGCCGGCGCACGGCGGGTACGAGAGCGGTTCGTGCCCCCGCGCCGAGGCGGCCGCCCGCCACCTCGTGAACCTGCCCACCCACGGGAGGGTGACCGACAGGGACATAGAGGCGATCACCGAGGCGATCGCCGGTCTGCGCCCTCCGCAACGCCCCCCTTCGTAGCGCCGCCCCCGGGAGCCGCTAGAACACGTCGGGCCGGTCGACCTTCTCCACCCGCTTGGCGGGCAGGTACCGCAGCAGGTAGGCGGTGCCGGCCGCCAGCACGGACCCGATCAGGAACCCTCCAACCGCCGCCTGCTTCGGCTTGGGCTCGATGGGGTCCTTCAGCACTCGGGCCGGCGACAGGATCCGCACGTCGCTGGAGGTGGTGCGGCGGACCTCCACGCTCAGCACCCGCTCCCGCAGCGCGCCGATCCGGCGCACCAGCTCGGCTGCTTCCTCCCGCAGGCGCGACTCCTCGGCCCCCGGCGAACCCGTCCCACCCCGGGCCGCCTCGAGCTCACGCTGGCGGGCCGTCGTCCTGTCGAGCTCGGCGGCGAGCTCGTCGATGCTGGCCCGGAGGAAGGCCGTCGTGGCGCCGCCGTCGTCGGAGGGCGCTCGAGCGATGCGCTGGAGGTAGTTGTCGACCACCGCCTGGGCCAGCGCCCTCGCCCTGTCGCGCGAGCGGTCGCCGACCGTCACCCGCAACACCTCGCTCTCGCCCACGAGCTCCACCTCCAGGGCCTTCTGCAGCTTCGCGGTGGTCATCCCCGCCGCGCTCGCCGCCGCCGCCACCACCGGCTCGCTGCGCAGGATCTCCCGCTGCGTGGCGAGCGCCCGGTTGAACTCGGACTCCGAGTCGTAGGCCTCGCTGTTGAACACCAGCTCGACGCGGCCGCCGTACACGCGCTCCTTGGCGTTGCTGGCCAGGAAGGCGGCGAGCGTGGCGGCCAGCACGATGGCCGCCATCACCTTGACGAGCTGGGCCGGCGACGTGGCCGGCGTCGGCGCTTCCGCCTCCGGCGGGTCCGACGGGCTGGTGGGCAGTCGCGTGGTGCCGGGAACGAACAGGTCGCGCAGCTCGCTCATGGCTGCCCTGGGCGCTGGTACTCGCTGTTGGTCACGCTGTCCTCATCGCAGAAGTTCGAGGCGGCCGCCGAGGAGGTGGCGCCTCCCGCCGTGGTGCAACTTCCCATTGTCGCAGACTCGAGCTCAGGCTTCGCCGTCGACGCCGACCACGGCGCTCGTGGCCTCCCACGCGTAGGCTCGCTCGAAGAAGCCGGGGTAGCACGCCAACTCGTCCCTGCGGCCCAGCCGGCGTGCCGGGTTCCCCGCCACGACGTCGCCGGGGTCGACGTTGCGGGTGACCACCGACCCGGCGCCGACCAGGGCGCGAGCACCGATGACGACGCCGGGGACCATGGTCGTACCGGCCCCGATCGACGCGCCGTCGCCCACGACCGCCCCGCCGACGCAGTCGCGGTACCGGGGGCACGGTGGGTGGGGGTCGTCGGTGAACACCACGCGGGGGCCGCAGAACACGTCGTCGCCGAGGGTGACCGACGACAAGAAGCACCCCGAGTGGACGCGCGTGCGGGCGCCCACGTGGTTGTGCGGCTCGAGGTGCGCCCCCGAGCCGATGGACCCGTCCTCCCCCACCACGTTGCCCTCGCGCACGAGCGCCCCGTGGCCCACGTGCACGCGGTCGCCCAGGACGGCCCCGCGGTACAGCACGGCGTAGGCTCTGATCACGACGCCTCGGCCGAGCTCGAGCGGCGCCTCGTCGTCGTCGCTCGTGGGGTGGCCGAGCACGCACGGCCCGAGGATGACGGCATGCTCGAGGCCGACGACGGGGCCCAGGATCTCGACGCCGCTCCTCACGTCGCCATCTCGACGGCGCGCTCCTCGATCTCGACGGGCACGCCGCCCCGCCGCCACGACTGGTCGGCGGCCTCCAGCGCCCGCACGACCTGCACGCCGAACCAGCCGTCGGAGCGGCAGGGGTGCGCTCCGTCGACGCAGCCGAGGAAGTGGGTCAGCTCGCGGGCCAGCGGCTCGTGGGCCGGGACGTGGGGAGCGACCACGTTCCCGTACCGGTAGGTGAGCTGGTTCTCGCCGAAGTCCGGGGACTCGGGGACGACGACGCCCTTGTCGTAGACCTTGATGGGCTCGTCGGCGTTCGTGTCGTCGTACACGGTCATGTTGCGCTGCCCGACCAGCACCGTCTGCCGCTCCTTCCTGGGCGCCAGCCACGACACGGTGACCTGGGCGATGGCGCCGGACGGGAAGGTGAGGTTGATGAACGCCACGTCGGGGATCCCGGGACGGACCACGCTGTGCGCCATCGTCTGGGCCAGGACCGGCATCTCCTTGAGGAGGTGGAAGATGATCGAGAAGTCGTGCGGGGCCAGGTCCCAGATCACATTGGCGTCGCTGCGGTGCAGGCCGAGGTTCAGCCGGGACGAGAGCACATAGTGCACCTGGCCCATCTCCCCCTTGTCCAGGTACTCGGCGATGCGCTCCACCCGGGGGCTGAACAAGAAGGTGTGGCCGACCATGAGCGTGAGACGGCGGGCGTCGGCCATGCGGGCCAGCTCGACGGCATCGGCCGACGACGAGGCGAGCGGCTTCTCGACGAACACGTGCTTGCCGGCGGCCAGCGCGGCGCGAGCGAGCTCGAAGTGGCTCTCGAGCGGCGTGGCGACCAGCACGGCGCCCACCTCGTCGTCGGCCACGACGGCGTCGATGGACGCCGCGAAGTGCACGCCCGGGTGCGCCGCCGACGCGGTGACCAGCCGGTCGACGTGGGAGTCGACGGCGACCACCGCCCCCGGCCCCTTGAGGGTCACCAGGTTCCGCAACAGCTTTGAGCCCCAGTACCCGAGGCCCACGAGCGCGACCTTCACCGGGTCTCCTTCAGCGCCACCGACAGCGCATGTGCGCTGCGGTCGACCTGGTCGTCGCTCATGCCGGCGAACAGGGGGAGGGACAGGATGCGCCCGGCCAGACGCTCGGTGACCGGTAGCTGGCCGGGCTGCCAGCCCCGGTCGCGGAAGAGCGGCTGGAGGTGGATCGGCGTGGGGTAGTGGACGGCGGCTCCGATGCCGGCAGCCCGCAGGCAATCGAGGACGTGGTCGCGCCGCGGCACCTGCACGACCATGAGATGGTGGACGTTCCGGGCCTGCGGCAAAGTCTGGAAGAGCGCCAGCTCCTCCACGTCGGTCAGCTGATCGTGGTACCGGGCGACGGCGGCATCGCGAAGCCGCTGGGCCTCGTCGAACTGGGCCAGCTTCACGGCGAGGAAGGCGGCCTGCAGGGCGTCGAGCCGCTCGTTGGTGCCGGCCAGCTCGTGCAGGTGCTTGCCCGCCTCGCCGTGGCTGCGCAGCATGGTGACCCGACGGGCCAGCTCGGGGTCGGACGTCGTCACCGCCCCCGCCTCGCCCAGCGCCCCCAGGTTCTTGGTGGCGTAGAAGCTGAAGGCGGCGGCATGGCCGAGCGACCCGACTGGGCGGCCGTCCCAGCTTCCCCCGATGGCCTGGGCGGCGTCCTCGAGGAGGAACAACCGGTGGCGGTCGGCGACGGCCCGGAGGCGGTCGACGTCCGCTGGCTGGCCGTAGAGGTGCACGGCGATGACGGCCGCCGTGCGCGACGTGACGGCGGCCTCCACGGCGTCGGGATCGAGCAGGGCGGTGGCTGCGTCGACGTCGGCGAACACCGGGGTGGCGTTGACGGCAAGTACGGCGCCCGCCGTGGCGAAGAAGGAGTTGGAGGGGACGATGACCTCGTCGCCGGCCCCGATCCCGGCGGCCTGCAGGGCCAGCTGCAGCGCGGCCGTCCCCGAGCCCACGCCCACTGCGGACGCGGCACCCACCCGGTTCGCCAGTGCCTGCTCGAAGGCGTCGACCTCGGCGCCTCCGTTGAAGCAGCCCCTGGCAAGGACACGCTCGAAGGCGGCGCGCAGGTCCTCCAGGACCGGACGGTGCACCACCTCGAAGTCGACGAAGGGGACGTTGCCGAGATTGAGCTCCCCGCTCACGCGGCTCCTCTCTTGGACAAGACGACGAACGGCGTGAGCAGCAGGATCTTGAGCTCGAGCAGCACGCTCCACGAGCGCACGTACTCGATGTCGAGCTCCACCGACTCGCTGAAGGTGAGTTCGCAGCGGCCGCGGACCTGAGGCAAGCCGGTGATCCCCGGCTTGGCCGACAGACGCTGCAGCGCCCGGTCGTCGTAGAGCTCGACCTCGGCGGGCAACGGCGGGCGGGGGCCGACGAGGCTCATGTCGCCGCGCACCACGTTCCACAGCTGGGGCAGCTCGTCGAGGCTGAAGCGGCGCAGCACGCGCCCGACCCGGGTGATCCTCGGGTCTCGCACCAGCTTGAACATCCCGTTCTGGCGGTCGGCCTCGCCGCGGATGAGGGCGGCGACATAGGCGCGGTGCACGGAGTCGTCGTTGTCCACGATCATCGTGCGCAGCTTGTAGATCCGGAAGCGCTTCCCGCGGGCGCCGACACGGGTCTGGGCGAACAGCACGGGGCCGTGGGAGTCGACCTTGACGGCGAGGGCGGCCAGCACGAGCACCGGGAGCACGGCGAGCAGGGCGGCGGTGGCGAGGACGAGGTCGACCGAACGCTTGAACGCCCTGGCCGGCGCCGAGAACGCCGGCGCGTCGTCACCGAGGGTCGCCGCGTCGACGAACGCCACGTCCCCGGCGGTGCCGGCACGAGCGTCGGACAACGCGGCGGCAGTGCGCCACGCACGGCGCGGCCGGCGCCGCCAGGGCGCGTCGAGCTGTGGGCTTCTCGTGGAGGTCTGCAAGGCCACGCTCTGCCCCCCTTCCGCCGTTCGCGCGCCGTCTCTGTGCAGCGCCACGTTGTCACCACCCACCGTGGCAGCTACGCACACCGTGCAAAAGGGCCGATGGGATGAATGTTCCTACGCCTTTTGCTGGAGATTGTCACAAAGCGTGCACAGTTTGTCGCCTCTCGACTCCTTTCCGTAGGAGCGGGCAGCGTGGTCAGGACGGGCCGTCCGCCGGCTGGCAGCGGGGGCACCACCACACCCGCCGCGGCTGATCGCCCAGCAGCGCCGAGCGGACCACCACGCGGCACCGGTGGCACGGCCGCCGTGCTCGCCCGTATACCCACGGTCCGCCGCGATCACGCCCGTCGCCGAATCGGCGCTCGAAGCCCTGCTTCGGGTCGAGGTTGGCCCGCATGAGCGACGACGCGGTGCGCACCACGTCGTCGAGGGCGGACGCCTCGAGCGACGACCGGGGCCGCCACGGGTGGACGCCGGCGAGGAAGAGGCTCTCGCAGCGGTAGATGTTGCCGATGCCGGCCACGACCTGCTGGTCGAGCAGCAGCTCGCCGATGGGCAGGCCGGGCGGCCGCCACTCGGCCCGCCGGCGCACCTCGGCGAGGTCGAGCGGTTCGACCAACACGTCGGGCCCCAGCCCGGCGAGGACGCGGTGACGAGCCGCGTCCTCGGCTCCGAGCAGCTCGACGACCGGTGCCTCGAAGCACACGGCGACGCGCTCGCCGGCCTCCAGCACCACGCGCGCCTGCCACTCCGGCTTCCGCCACCGCTCCCCGGCCCGGTAGACGTGCCACGACCCCGTCATGCGCATGTGGGTGTGGAGCACGTCGCCGGAGGAGAACCGCACCAGGAGGTGCTTGGCTCGGGCCTCCACGGCCGTCACGCTCGTGCCCACCAGCCGATCGGCGGGCACGCGGGCCCGCTGGCTCCGGGCCCCGGTGATCACCCGGCCCTCGAGCCAGGTCCGCAACGAGCGGGCGGCGCGGAAGATGGTGTCACCCTCAGGCATAACGGACCAGGCCCTTGGGCGTGGGCACGAACCCGGCCTCCCGGAGCGCGTCCGCCAGCTCGGGGTCCACGCGCTCCACTCCGACGCGGGCGAGACGACCGCCGGACACCAGGGCGCCCAACGCCTCGACCGCCGGGCCTTCCCACCCGGCACCGTACGGGCGGAGGGCGACGAGGGCCTTGCCGCCCCGCTCCACGTAGAGCGAGGGCGTGCCGGCGACGAGCACGACGAAGGCGCCGGCGACCCGCCTCGCACCGGGGGTCGGCCAGGGCAGGGTGACGCCGAGCGGGTTGGCGGGGTCGGTGGCGGCGAGGACGAGGGCGCCCGGCCGGCCGGTGACCTCCGCTCGACCCGATCGGAGCCGGTCGACGGCGCCGGGGAGCGCGAACTGGGCCCCGCCGAGCCCGGCCACGAAGTAGCCGCGCCGGATCCGGCCCGCCTCCTCCATGGCCCGCAGGACCGGGTAGATGGCGGCGAACCCGCCGGGCACGCCCTCGCCCCGCACCGCTTCGCGGGTGAGCACGCCGTGGCGTTCCAACAGGGCAGCGGCGAGGGCGGTGGCCGCCTCGGTGGCGGTGGTGCCGCCCCTGGCCACCAGTGACCACCGACCCTGCGCCCGCGGCGGGCCGAGGGCCGCCAACCGGCCGGGGCGGGGG
>JALYMX010000230.1 GCA_030773495.1 Actinomycetota bacterium
ACCAGCTCCCGCACCCTGATCCCCTCGCGCATGCGAACCTCCTGAGCGACAACATCGTCATTCAAGAAATTCGCGCCCGCCCGCGCGACTCCTGCTCAGGGGGCGAAAGTTCGCTGACGCGGCACTAACGATAACCGTGTACTTCTCTACGGTTTATGAAAGCTCCGGCGCCCACTGACGCCGTGCGCGGATCATCCTCGCCACGCGCGACGTGGCCAGCGGATCGTTCGTGGTCAGCCGCCGGAGGCGTCTTCCGCGATCTCGCGCACGTAGTCGACGAGGTGCTCGTCTTCCGGGGGGTGGGGATACGCCGCCGCGAACGCCTCCACGGCGTCTTCGGGGCTTGAGAAGCCGCACATGGGCCACAACAGGACCATGTCCTCCCGATCCTGGGGGTCGGCACGGTAGAGCTTCATCACGAAGATGACGTCGGGTGGCGGCGTGCGGACAACGAGCGAATCCTGCTCGTAGACGACCCTGCAGTCATCGAACGAGGAGCCGGTGGGCCAGAAGGCAGCAGCCGCATCGTTGAGCCAGCCCCGGGGCAGGTCGTGACGCTTCCCGACGACTTCGACGGCCTCGGTCAGCTCCGCGGCCAGTCGACGGGCGCTGTCGACTTCGCGGGTTGCGACACGCTGCGCGTGCCAGAGCAGCCATGCACCACCGACCATGACCACCTCGGCTGCGACGTCGAGGCGCGGGAGCTCGGCGGCGAGCTTGTCGAACAGCGCCTCGAGCTCACTCCGGTCGCTCAGCAGTCCGGGACCGGCCACCTACGCCGCCTGCCGAAACAGCGCCGAGCGAGCCAAGACCAGGTTGCGGCGCCGGAACGGCTCCGGTGTCTTCGCCGCCGCCTCGGCTCTCATCCGTGGTGTCCCCGCTGGCGACCACTCCTGCTCCAGGCGACCGACGGCTCGTGTCCAACGGGGGCGCGGGAGGTTGTGCTGTGCGGCCAGCTCCTCGGCAAAGGCGGCGAGGATTGCGTCGAGGGGCGTCCCGGTCCGTGCCGGCGGGTGAGCCAGGGCGCGCGTGAGCCGATCGGGATGCTCCGCCGCCCAGTCGGCGAAACCGCGCAGGCGGGTCCAGTCGATCTTGAGCCGCGCCCCCACCTGGTCAACGGCGTTGGCCAGCGAGGCCAGCGTCGGTTCTGCGTCGGCGCTCTCCAGGTCCAGGGCCAGGCGCGACCCGGCCGCCTCGATGACGCGCTGGAGCATCCCGACCGTGGGATCGATCTCCGCCGCCTCGATCCGGGAGACGGTCGACGTCGGCACGCCCGCTCTCGCGGCGAGGGCGCGCCGGGACAGGCCGGACCGGGTCCGCGCCTCTCGGCTGAGCATCGCTGCGAGGCGCTTGTTCACAAGGAGTAGCGTATACGCAACCCCTTCTAGTTCACAAGGCCGCAGCCGATCAGCCCGCGCCTCCGGAGGCGACGCACAGCGGCGAGCCGCTCGGTGAACCCGGCGGCGATCGCCTCGTCGAGCTCCGGAAAGAGGTGGCCGCACCGGTCGAGGGTGACGTTGATCGACGAATGGCCCATGCGCGTCTGGATCGCCTTCGGGTGCGCGCCCTCGGCGATCGCTAGCGCCACGCTCGTGTGGCGCAGGTCGTGGAACCGGCAGGCGAGCCCGACTGCATCGAGTGCCGGCTTGAAGTAGTGCTGCCAGAAGCTCGACGAGATCATCGGGGTTGCCGGCCTTGTTCGGGAACACCAGCGAGTCGAGGTCCGCCACGGTGGGCCGCTCGACGTGCTGGGCAAGGCCGGCCGCCGTCTCCAGGGAGATTGTGATCGACCGCAGGCCGGCCGCCGTCTTCGGCTCCTTGCTCAGCCGCCGTCCTTGCCGTGGCGCGGAATGCGTCACCAGATCACACCCCTCACGTAGTCGCGATCTCCCGAGGTTGCGATCAAGCTCAGGCGATGCGGCGCACCCGGTTGATCTTGAGGCCACTCTCGTCGAGGAGGTCGCCCATCTTGTTCGCGAACTCGACCAAGGTGGGGCGCCGCGAGGTGGGCGTCGAGGTGCTCGCCGGAGAGCCAGTTCTCGTAGAAGCCGAAGAAGCGGGGGTCCTCGACGCCCTGGTGGAGGTCGTAGTTGACGTACCCCTCCTCCTAGCTGGTCGGCACGACCAGCGCCTCGAGCGCGGCCCGAAGCTGCTCGGTCTTGCCCTCGGCGGCGCGCATGTAAGCCACCACGGTCAGCAGGTCGCGGTTCTCGTCGGTGGGTGTGGTCACGGCTCCTCCCCGGTGGACGCGGTTGGGGTTATGAGCGACTACTCCTAGAACGCGTTCTACAGTCTGCGCGGAGGGCTACCGGCAGAGGCTCGTTGGTCAGTTACGCTCCGGAGCGCCGAGCGTCGCGATCCGTTCGTTGAACCGGTCGATCAGGGCCATGACGTGGCTGTTCGAGCTCTCGGACATGGGGCCCAGCGTCCGCCCCAGGCGGGTCAGTGAGCCGATCGCCGCCGAGCAGGCGTCCGCCACGTCGGTCACCCGCGGCCGCGGCTCCGGGAGGCGCAGCCGGATCTCGGAGGCGGTGACCGTGGCCAACAGACCGAGGACGTTGAGGTCATCCTCATCCCAGACGCGAGGCTCGTAGTCGACCACGCATACCGTGCCGAGGGTCTGGCCCTCGACGACCAGCGGCATCCCCGCGTAGGCCGTTACCCCGTCGGCGACCGCGCGGTTGTGGCGTAGCACCGGATGCTCATGGCTGTCCTCGACCACGAGCGGGCTCGAAGAGGTCACGGCCCACTGGCAGAAGGAATGCGAGAGCGGCGTCTCCTGTGCCGGCGGGCCCGGGACCGCCCGCGCCCGGTCGTAGCGGGCCGCGAACCATTGCCGGTCCGGCTCGACGAGACTCACCAGCGAGGTTGCAGCGGGGAGGACCTCCGACGCCAGCTCCACGACGTGCTGGAAGGTCGGGTTGGGCGATCGTCGTCCAGGCCGGCGCATCCAGCATGGCCAGCCGATCCGGTTCGGCGAGCAGCTCGCGGGGAACCTCGGTCACCGGGGACTCACCAGCGGAGAGGCTGCGCAAGGCCTCGCAGAGGATTGTCGGGGGCGTTGAGATATCGAGGCATGCGTCCGCCCCCGCTGCATCGAGCGCCCGGGCCTCGTCCGGTGTCTCGCACAGGCCGAGCACGGGAACCAGCGCGGTGTCCAGCAGCCCACGGAGGCGGGTGACGAGCGTCGGCCCCCCGCCACCTGGCAGACGACCGGACACTACCGCGGCATCGGGTAATTCCCGCCGGGCGGCCATGAGCGCCGTCGGCACGTCGGACGCCGCCCTCGCGTCATGGCCACGGCGGCGCAGCTCGACGGCCAGCGCGGCCGCGCGCTCCTCGCGACATGCCAGCAGAACCTTCACGTGTTCTCACTCAGCCTGGGCGTAGGGACAAACGCGACGTTAGCCTGGCCCCCTGAGGTTGGTCCCCCCGTTGTGAGAGCCGGTTGCTCAGCATGGCTGCCGACTGGCGAACGAGTACAAAACCTACCGCCCCCACTCCCCCCTCGGCATGCTCACGCCCGTCGGGTTCGCGGACCAACGGAGGCGGACCAACCCACGCAAGCTCTCGTAGCTGGTGGACCGATCAACGGGGTCCGGTCACTTCGGCGGTCGCCCTCGTTCTCGACGTCATGTCTCGCGGACTCGTCTTGGTGGTCGTAGCCTTGCGTCGGTTTCGCGAGTGGCTTGGCGGAAGAGCCGGTGTCTCGGGGTGTGAGCCGGCCGCGCTGGCGACAAAGTCGTTTCCCGGTTGTCCTCTGGGGGCCGCCTTCCGCCCAGAGGTCGCGGCGACGCGTCGGGCGCCGGCCACCATCGCGGCCTAGAGCGCGTCGCTGATGCGGCGCTTCAGGGCGTGCGCGGCTTCTTTGGGTGTCTTGCCTTCGGCGATCTTTCGGTCGTAGTAGGCCCGGCCCCGGCTGCGTCCGAACCGGAGCTGGGTCACGGCGGCCATCTGGATTGCGTCCCTGAGCATCTAGTGCATGAAGCTCGGTGCCGCCACCGCGCCGGTGGCCACCGTGGACGGCCTCAGTGCAACGTGTGACCGTGCGTACGGGCAGGAACTGTCGCGAGCGCAGCCGACTGGCCAGGCAGCTGGCCGCTGCGAACCGAGCCGAGCTGCACGCCGGCGTTCGCATCTTGGTATCCCAGAACACACGCCGCCAGTCACTCGGGCGCCGTCACCTACCGCCCGGTAGGCCGTATGCGCGGCAGGACTGAGTCCGCTCGCTCGTCCTCGACTAGAGCCGAGCAACGCGTCTTGGACGGCGCGCTACTTCGGCACGTACCGGGCGCTCCATGACGCGATCGTGCCGCGCCGAGTGCGCCACGCAGCCGGCGTTCGCAACCGCAAGAGCCCCCGCCGAAGCGAGGGCTCAAGGGGCCTTGGCTTTCACCGAGGCCTCCATCGTCTCGCTGGCCGTCGCTGCGCTCAAGGAGCCGCTCCGATCGGCAGACGAACCGCTCACGTCCGGGGATCGACCGGCACTTCTAACCGGCGTTACCTGCACGGTCCGGGACTGGTTTCCCGACATCAGTGCCCGGGAGATGGCCGACAGGCCCGCTCCGTTGTCGTCGTCGGGTTCACGGGAGAAGACGCCATCCCCCGCCGGCGGCCGGGGTGGATCTCGAAGTGCAGGTGTGGGGCGGTGCCCACGGCGTTGCCACTGCGCCCGACGTACCCGACGACGGCTCCGGCTTTGATAGGGCCACCGACTCCCTCGTACCGGGACAGGTGGGCCCCGTAGTAGTAGCTGCCGTCGTCGCCCCACAGGTGGAATGACAGGCCGCCGAGGGTGTCGGCCCGCAGCTCGACCTCCCCGGCCACCGGAGCCACCACGGGCGTGCCCCCGGCGGCGAAGATGTCGACTCCCAGGTGACGCCGCCCGCCTGAGCGAGGCGCCAGCCAGCTGTCGGTGAAGGTCGCGGGGCCCGCCACCGGGCACAGCATCGGGCCGCCCGCCGAGCTGATGGTTTCGGTGACCGCCAGCACTCGCTCGACGTACGCAGCGTCGTCGTTGTAGCGGCGGAGGGCTTCCCGCTCGTCGGCGACGGCGCCCTCCCGTCCGCCGCACAGGTAGTTGGCGGCCGTGGCCGCCGCGTCGTCGATGTCGTGGGGGTCGGCAACACCGTCACCGTCGGCGTCGACCGCCCAGGCGCTGAACGTCCCGGGAAGGAACTGCATCGGCCCGACCGCCTGCTGCCACGGCCCGGCCAGCCCCGACCATCCGAGCCAGGTACCGATGGGCAGCGCCCGCGCGCCGGGCCGGCCGTCGAGGGGGATGCCGAGGATCGCCGGCGTCACCCGCCCGGTGGCGGCGTCGGCCATCGCTCGGCGTGTCGTCCCGTGAGCTGACTCAACCTCCCCGATCGCGGCCAGCAGCTGCCAGCGCAGCCCCGGACACCAGCCCTCGCTGGCCCGGTAGGCGGCCAGGACCCGTCCGGGGATGCCGTGAGGATCGGTGCTGGGCCTGCCACCACTGCCGTCGGCCGTGACCACCAGCAACGGCAGGCAGAGCAGGCTCGCCAACGTTGCGGCCACGGCGGCGAGGGCGGCGAGAGAACCCTTCGTGGAGGAGCGCACGCCGGGGCTAGGCGCCTGGTGGTCGGAAATCTCGCGGGTTCGTCGCGAGATTCCGGGCTCCCGGCGGCCTACCTCGTCATGGCAACTGTTCGGGAGGTCCGATGATCGTATTCCTGGCCCAGGTCAACGTCAGCCCCACCACCGAGGGCATGCCCGGCGGCGCGCTGGTGCAGAAGCTGTTGAACTGGACGCAGATGTTCGCCCTGTGGGGCAGCCTCGCGGCGATCCTGGTGGGAGCCGCCATGTACGGCCTGGCCCGGGAGGGCGG
Organism: Actinomycetota bacterium; assembly: GCA_030773495.1. GTDB lineage: Bacteria > Actinomycetota > Acidimicrobiia > Acidimicrobiales > JALYMX01. Next base: position 5,852 of record JALYMX010000230.1, read on the forward strand.
CAGCTACTCCAACGCCTCCCGCGGCAAGGGCCTCGCGCTGGGCGGCATGGTGGGCGCCATCCTGGCCGGCATCGCCCCCGCGGCGGTGAACCTCCTCTTCCAGGCGGCCAGGACGTGAGTGGGCACCGGCGGGCCGCCGTCGGCCTCGCCGCCGTCGTGGCCGCCGTGGTCCTCGTGCTCGCCCTCAAGCCGGACGGCCCTGACCCGGCCCGGGGAGCCCACCCGGCGGCGGCTTTGGTGACGCCGGCCGCCGATCCGGTCGGAGAGGTCGCCCCTAGCGAGCAAGGCGCCCGGGCGGCAGCGGTGGCGGTGGCAACGTCGAGCCAGGACTGGCTCTACC
>JALYMX010000231.1 GCA_030773495.1 Actinomycetota bacterium
GCCCGCAGGTGGGCGCCCCCGCCCAGGGCGGCGCCCAGGTCGGCGGCCAGGGAGCGCACGTAGGTGCCCGACGAGCAGTCCACCTCGATGCGGAACACGCCCGGCTCCCCGGCCGGCGCCACCTCGAGGCGGTGCACCACCACCGGCCTGGCCGGCCGCTCCACCTCCACGCCGGCGCGGGCCAGCGCGTGCAGGCGCCGGCCGCCCACCTTCAGCGCCGAGACCATGGGCGGGACCTGCTCGAGGGGCCCGACGAAGCGCCGGGCGGCGCCCACCACGTCGTCGGCCGACACGGCCGACATGTCCCAGCGGCCGGTCTCCTCGCCGCCGGCGTCGAGGGTGGACGTGGCCACCCCCAGCACCACCTCGCCGGTGTACGACTTGGGCAGGTCGGTGACGAAGCGCAACAGCCGGGTGGCCCGCCCGAGGCCGACCACGAGCACGCCGGTGGCGCCCGGGTCGAGCGTGCCCGCGTGGCCGACCCGGCGCTGGCCGAAGATGCGCCGGCAGCGAGCCACCACGTCGTGGGAGGTCCACCCGGCCGGCTTGTCCACCACGACGACGCCGTCGGCCGGCGCCGGCCCGGCGGTCAAGCGAACGGAGCGGGCGGGGGGTCGTCGGCAAGCGCCGCCCGGATGGCGGCCAACACCTCGGCGATCGTGCCGGGCGCCACGAACCCGGCGGCGTAGCGGTGCCCGCCGCCCCCGAACCGGGCGGCCACCTTCGACACGTCGGCCGCGCTGGCGGCCCGCAGCGAGACCCGGATGCCCTCGGGCGTCTCCTTCAGCACGCAGGCCACCTCGGCCTCGGCCGCCCGGCGGACCAGGTCGATGAGCCCCTCGGTCTCCTCGATGCAGCAGCCGTGGGCGTGCAGGTCGTCCTCGGTGACCCACGACGCCACCAGGTGCAGGTCGCGGTCGAGCTCGGCGCGCGCCATGCACTGGGCGACCAGCTTCAGGTAGTCGAAGCGGTGCTCCTCGAACAGCTGGCGGGTCATGGTGGCGATGGGCAGGTCGAACGAGGCCAGCTCCTCGGCCAGGGCGAACACCTCCGGCGTGGTGTTGGAGTACTGGAACCGTCCGGTGTCGGTGACCAGGCCCGTGTACAGGCACATGGCGGCGTCACGGGTGAGCTCCCAGCCGAGGCGGGCGGCCAGGCGGCGGACGAGCACGGTGGTGGCCGCCGCCCCCGCGTCCACCAGGTTCACCGTGCCATAGCGGTCGTTGGTGGCGTGGTGGTCGACCACGACGAGGGTGCGGGCGGCCCGGGCGGCGTCGGCCAGCTGACCGAGGCGGTCGATGGACCCGCAGTCGAACGTCATCATCACGTCGGGCGTCGACGGGAAGTCGGCGGGCTTGGTGGCCAGGTCGAGGCCCGGCAGGAAGCGGTAGTGGGGGGCCACCTGGAACGGCTCGGACCACGACGCCACGGCCCGCTTGCCGTGAGCGCGGCACAGCTCGAGGAGGGCGAGCACCGAGCCGAGGGCGTCGCCGTCGGGGGTCTGGTGGCAGGCGAGAGCCAGCTCTGGCGCCTCCCTCACCGCGGCCGCCGCCTGGTCAAGGTCGAGCTCAACTGCCGACATCATCGCCCTCCGCCTGTCGCAGGTCCCGGAGGATGTCCTCCACCCGCTTCCCACTCTCTACCGCAGGATCGGCGGCGAAGGAAAGTTGAGGCGTGCGCTTGAGCCGCACCTGGCGGCTCAGCGCCGCCTGGAGGCGGACCCTGTGCTCCACGAGCGCTTCTTCGGCATCGCCGGGGAGCGAGCTGAGCAACACCCGCCCGTGGCGCAGGTCGGCGTCGACCTCGACGGCGGTGACCGTGAGCAGCGCCAGGCGCTCGTCGTCGTCGGCCAGACGCTCGAGCTCCTCGGCCACCACCTCGCGGACCAGCTCGTTGACCCGCGCCATGCGCGGGTAGCGCCGGCCGCCGTCAGGCATCGTCCCAGGCGACGGCGTAGCCGACCACGGCGTCGAGCACGTCGGCCTCGGGGAACGACCAGACGAAGCGCTCCACGGCCCGCACGACCTCCTCGACGTGGCCCGAGTCGGCTCCCACGGCGGCGAAGCCCAGCGCGGCGCGCTGCCACTTGTCCTGGAAGTCGACCTCGGCGGCCGCCACCTGGAACCGCCGTCTCGCTCCCTCGAGGATCGGCTTGACCACGGCCCGCTTCTCCTTGAGTGAGTGGCTCGACGGGATGTGCAGCTCGACCCGCAGGTGCGCTACGTGCGTGGGACCTCGCGCTCCTCGTAGGTCTCGATCACGTCGCCCGGCTTGAGGTCCTGGAAGTCCGACAGGCCGATGCCGCACTCGAACCCCGTCTGCACCTCGCGCACGTCGTCCTTGAACCGCTTGAGGGAGGTGATGGTGCCGTGCCAGATGACCACGCCCTCGCGCAGGAAGCGGACCTTGCTGCCCCGGGTGATGACGCCGTTGCGCACGTAGCAGCCGGCGACCTTGCCGACGCGCGGCACGCTGAACACCTCGCGCACCTCGGCGTCGCCGGTGACGACCTCCTCGTACGTGGCGGCCAGCATGCCGATCATGGCCGCCTCGATGTCCTCGATCAGCTTGTAGATGATCTCGTAGGTGCGGATGTCGACGTCCTCGGCCTCGGCCAGCCCCCGCGCCTTGCGGTCGGGGCGGACGTTGAAGCCGATGATGGTGGCGCTCGAGGCGGCGGCCAGCTGGACGTCGTTCTCGGTGATGCCGCCCACCGCCCGGTGCACGAAGTTCAGCTTCACCTCGTCGCGCTCGCGCTTGCGCAGGCTCTCGGTGACCGCCTCGAGCGAGCCCTGCACGTCGGCTTTGAGGATGACGTTGAGCGTGGCCGTCTCGCCCCGCTGGATCTGCTCGAAGATGTCCTCGAGCTTCGCCGTGGTGCCGACCATCGACGGCGTCTTGCGCAGGTCGGCCGAGCGGTACCGCTGCTCGCGCTGCTCGGCGATGTCGCGGGCCACCTTGTCGGTGCCGGTGACCCGGAACTCGTCGCCGGCGGTGGGCACGTCGGAGAACCCGAGCACCTGCACCGGCGTGGAGGGCGGCGCCTCCTTGATGTTGTCGCCCCGATCGTCGATGAGGGCGCGGACCCGGCCCCAGGCGGCGCCGGCGAGGATCGAGTCGCCCACCCGCAGCGTGCCGTTCTGCACGATGACGGTGGCGACGGGGCCCCGGCCCACGTCGAGGTTGGCCTCGAGCACGGTGCCCCGGGCCCGGGCCTCGGGGTTGGCCACCAGCAGCTCGGGGATCTGGACCTCGGCCACCAGCAGGAGCTGCTCGAGCAGGTCGTCGATGCCCAGGTTCTGCAGGGCGGAGAGCTCCACCATGATGGTGTCGCCGCCCCACGCCTCCGGGGTGAGGCCGTGCTCGGAGAGCTGCTGCATCACCCGGGTGGGATCGGCCTCGGCCCTGTCGATCTTGTTGACGGCCACCACGATGGGGACCTCGGCGGCCTTGGCGTGGTTGATGGCCTCCACCGTCTGGGGCATCACGCCGTCGTCACCGGCGACCACGAGCACCACGATGTCGGTGACCTGGGCGCCGCGGGCCCGCATGGCGGTGAACGCCTCGTGGCCGGGCGTGTCGATGAAGGTGATGAGCCGGCCGTCCTTGTCGACCTGGTAGGCCCCGATGTGCTGCGTGATGCCGCCCGCCTCGCCGGCGACCACGTTGGTGGCCCGGATCTTGTCGAGCAGCATCGTCTTGCCGTGGTCGACATGGCCCATCACGGTGATCACCGGAGGCCGGGGACGCAGCAGCTCCTCGTTGTCGTCCTCGTCGTCGTCGTCGAAGTACTTTCGCTGGAGCTCGGCCTCCTTCTCCTCGCCGGGGTCGACGAGGCGGACCTCGGCGGCGACCTCGTCGGCGAAGAGCAGGATGGCGTCGTCGGACAGTGGCTGGGTGGCCGTGATCATCTCCCCCTGCAGGAACAGGAAGCGGACGATGTCACCGGCCGAGCGGTTCAGCTTGGGACCGAGGTCCTGGGCGGTCGAGCCGCGCTCCACGATGATCTCGCCCTCGGGAACGGGCAGCGTGGACGGCGTGTAGCCCTTGCTGGGATCGAACGGCTCCAGCTCCTCGAGCGGCCGACGCCGGCGCCCTCCCTTGCGACGGGGAGGCCGGCCGCGTCCGCCCGGGCCACCGGGACGGCCGCCGAAGCCGCCGGGACCTCCACCGGGACGCCCACCGAAGCCGGTGGCC
>JALYMX010000232.1 GCA_030773495.1 Actinomycetota bacterium
CGCCGAAGGCGCTCGTGGGCGCCGGCGGCCGGCGGGGCCGCTCGCGGTAGCTGCCGGTTCGGCGTCTCGCCGCCGGGCTCAGCAGCCGTCGAGCCGGGCCACCAGCCGCTTCGGCGCCACCAGGCGGTAGCTGTCCTCGATCAGGTCGGCCAGCTCCTCCCAGTCGACGCGGGCACCGTCGAGGTGGGCGCCCACCCAGCCCTTGTGCCCCACGTAGGGGGGCACGAAGAACCGCTCGGGATCGGAGCCGACGAGCACGCCCTGCACGCCCTCGGCCGCCTTCAGCCACACCGACGGCCGCCCGCCCTCGAAGTTGCCCTTCTGCATGGCGAAGATGCGGTCCCGCACCCGCCACGTGGGGTCGCCCCAGGCCTCCTTCTCGGTGGCCTCGGGCAGGGCCAGGCACAGCTGGCGGAGCCGCCCGAGGCGCGTCGCCGGCAGGCTCGACGGGTTGGCCATGCCTCTACCATGCCGCGTGGTGCAAGGCGGCGCCGGGTGAGCGCTCCGATCGTTCGTGACGTCATGGCCGCCATCGCCGCCCGGGACTGGGACGCCCTCACGCTGCCCCTCCATCCCTACCTCCACTGGACCTGCCAGGACGGACGGACCATCCGCGGGCGCAGGAACGTGCTGGCCCACCTCGCCGGCTGCCCGACCGCCCTCCCGCTACGAGCTGCGCGACGGGCAGGTCTACCGCTGGGTGGAGCGGGGCGCGGGGCCCCGGCGGCGTGAGACGACGACGTCGGTTCAACTCGACGCCAGTTGGACGGCGGCGGCCACGGCGGCCACGGCGGCCACCGCGGCGATGCCCCAGGGGAGGAAGGTGGCGACGGCCGGTGGGCCCAGCGGCTCCCCAGCCCGGATGGCCTCGTCGGCGGTCAGGAAGCGCCGGCGTCCTTCGACCCCGACGGCGGCGCCGAGGCCGATCAGGGGGATCCCCAGGGCGGCCAGCCACAGCGGGGCGTCGGCCAGCGACCGGGCGCCGGCCACGGCCAGCCCGGCGACCAGGAGGCCGAGCGCCGTCCGCTCGTAGGCGAGGAGCGTGCGCTCGTTGGCCAGCGCCCACCGGATGTCCGGCTCCTCCTTGCCGCCCGACGACGAGTGGTTGGCGCGAGAGGTCATGGCGCGGGCTTGGTCGAGCCTCAGCCGGGCGCTACCACGCGCACCCGGAGGGACTCCGCGGCGGCGAGCATGCGGTCGTCGTAGCTGACGAGCAGGCCCAGCTCATCGCCGAAGCGGCGCGCCGTGGCGAGGTGGATGGCGTCGAGCGCTCGCAGCTCGACAGGTGCAAGTTCAGCTGCATCCGAGAGGACCCGATCGTTGACTCTCACGAGCTCGAGACCGGCGAGGACCGTGCGGCCGGCGGTCGTCGCCGTCGGGCCGGCAGGCAGGAGGGCGCGCAGGACCTCCGTGCGTGCCAGGGCGCTCGACACGAGCGGCCGCCGGCGCCGGAGATACCGGCGGAGTGCGTGCGACTCGGGCTCGGCAACGGCGAGCTTCACGATGGCCGACGAGTCGAGGTAGGTGACCGGCGTCACCGCTCGTGGCGACGTAGACGGGCCAGCACCTGCGAGGGCAGCTCTGCGCCCTGCGGCAGGGCGAGTGGCGCAGGCAGGTCGTCGATGTCACCGGTGGCCGGCTCGAGCTCTCCGCCGGCGCGCAGCCGTTCGAGGACACTTCCTCGCGGAAGCGGTGTCAGGAGTGCAACCGGGCGCCCGCGGTCGGTGACCTCGATCGTCTCGCCCTGTTCGACGAGGCGCAGCAGCTCGCTGGCACGCTGCCGCAGCTCACGCACGCCCACACGCGTCATGCGCTACTTGTAGCACACCTGCAGAGGGCAGGCGTGGTAGGTTGCGATCATGCCGCTCGAACCCGGCGACAAGGCCACCGACTTCACCCTGCTCGACCAGCACGGCCAGCCCTTCACGCTGTCGAAGTCGCTGAAGCAGCGGAAGGCGTGGCACCTGATCTACTTCTACCCCAAGGCCGACACGCCGGGATGCACGCAGCAGGCCTGTGGGCTGCGTGACATCGCCGATCAGGTGGGCGACATCGTCATCGTCGGCATCAGCCCCGACTCCCCGCAGCGGCAGGCCAAGTTCGACGCCAAGTACGGCCTCGGGTTCCCCCTGCTGGCCGACGAGGACCACGTGGTGGCCGAGGCCTACGGCGTGTGGGCCGAGAAGAGCATGTACGGCAAGAAGTACATGGGGATCGTGCGCTCGGCCTTCCTCGTCGACGAGAAGGGCCGCGTGGCCCGGGCGTGGCCGAAGATCTCCCCCAAGGACACCCCCAAGAACCTGCTGGCCGCCCTCGCCGACGCCTGACCGGCGCCGGCCGGGTGCCCGAGGTGGGACTCGAACCCACACGCCCGTGAGGACAGTGGCTTTTGAGGCCACCGCGTCTGCCGTTCCGCCACTCGGGCCCGGGACCCGAGCGTACCGCTGCGAGGGCTAGGGTCGGCCGGTGAAGTACCCGCCGGCCCGCCGCCTCGACCTCGTCGAGCACCTCCACGGGCGGGCGGTGGCCGACCCGTACCGGTGGCTGGAGGACCCGGCGGCGCCCGAGACGGTGGCGTGGTCGCAGGCCCAGGACGCCCTGGCCAGGGACGTCCTCGACCGCCTGCCCGGTCGTGACCACCTGCGCCGGCGCCTCGCTGACCTGCTGGCCGCCGGCATGGTCACCGTCCCAGTGCATCGCGGGCGGCGCGCCTTCCTCACCCGGCGGGCGCCCGCTCAGGAGCACGCCGTGCTGCTGGTACGGGAGCCCGACGGGGCCGAGCGGGTGCTGGTCGACCCGAGCGCGCTGAGCGACGACGACAGCGTCACCCTCGACGGTTGGGCGCCGTCGCCGGAGGGGGACCGCCTGGCCTACCTCCTCTCCCAGGGCGGCGACGAGGAGTCCGCCCTGTGGGTCCTCGACGTGGGCACCGGCGAGGTGGTCGACGGCCCCGTCGACCGGACGCGGTACACGGCCCTGGCCTGGCTCCCCGGCGGCGACGAGCTGTTCCTGGTGCGCCGGCTGCCCCCGCACGCCGTGCCCGCCGGCGAGGAGCAGTTCCACCGGCGGGTGTACCGCCACCGGGTGGGCGCCGACCCCGACGACGACGTGCTGGTGTTCGGCGAGGGCCGGGACAAGACCGAGTACTACTCCCTCCACGTCTCGCCCGACGGGCGGTGGCTCACGGTGGCCGCCTCGAAGGGCACGGCGCCCCGCACCGACGTGTACGTGTGCGACCTGGCCGCCGAGCGGTGGGCCACGGTGCAGGAGGGGGTGGACGCCCGGACCGAGGCGCGGGTCCACCACGACGGCCGTCTGTACGTGCTCACGGACCGCGACGCGCCCCGGGGGCGGCTGATGGTGGCGGAGCCGGAACGGCCGACCGAGTGGGCCGAGCTGCTGGCCGAGTCCGACGCCGTGCTCGACGACTACGCGGTCACGGCCGGCGCCGTGGTGGCCGCCACCACGCGGCACGCCGTGGCCCGGGTCACCGTGCACGACCGGGTCACCGGCGCCTGGCGGGCCGAGGTGCCCCTCCCCGGCCTCGGCTCCGTGGTCGGCCTCACCACCCGCCCCGAGGGCGGCACCGAGGCGTGGATCGGCTACACCGACTTCGTCCTCCCACCCCAGGTCCACCGCTGCGACGTGGCCGCCGGCACGGTGACCCTCGAGGAGGACGCGCCGGGGGCGGCCGACGTGCCCCTGTTCTCGGCCCGGCAGGTCACATACCCGTCCACCGACGGGACGGACGTGCGCATGTTCGTCCTCGGCACCGACCTCGACGACCGCGAGCCCCGACCGACCGTGCTCTACGGCTACGGCGGGTTCGGCGTCTCCCTCACCCCGCAGTACAGCGCCGGCATGCTGGCGTGGGTCGAGCAGGGCGGCGTCTACGCCGTGGCCAACCTGCGGGGCGGGGGCGAGGAGGGCGAGGCCTGGCACCGGGCCGGCATGCGGGACCACAAGCAGCACGTGTTCGACGACTTCGCCGCCGCCGCCCGCTGGTTGGTCGATTCGGGCACCACCACACCCGACCGGCTGGGGATCTCGGGCGGCAGCAACGGTGGCCTGCTGGTCGGCGCCGCCGTCACCCGGCACCCCGAGCTGTTCGCCGCCGCCGTGTGCAGCGCCCCGCTGCTGGACATGGTGCGCTACGAGCGGTTCGGCCTCGGGCGCACGTGGAGCGACGAGTACGGCACGGCCGACGATCCCGAGGAGCTCGGGTGGCTCCTGTCCTACTCGCCGTACCACCACGTGGTCGAGGGGACCCGCTACCCGGCGGTGCTGTTCACCGTGTTCGAGGCCGACACCCGCGTGGACCCCTGCCACGCCCGCAAGATGTGCGCCGCCCTCCAGTGGGCCACCTCGGCCGGCGTCGAGGACCGGCCGGTGCTGCTGCGCCGGGAGCAGAAGGTGGGCCACGCGTCGCGGTCGGTGACCAGGACGGTGGAGTTGGGGGTCGACACCGCCGCCTTCCTCGCCGACCGCCTCGGCCTGGAGCTGCCCGGGCCGGCCGGCGCCGCCGGCGCTACCGCCGGGTCCGCTGCAGGTCGAGCAGGAACGGGTTAGACCGCCGCTCGCGCCCCACGGTGGTGCTCGGGCCGTGGCCGGGCAGCACCCGCACGTGGTCGGGCAGGGGCAGGACCTTCTCGGCCATCGAGGCCATGAGCTGCTCCCACGACCCTCCGGGCAGGTCGGTGCGGCCCACCGATCCGGCGAAGAGGTGGTCGCCGCTGAACAGCACGGGCGCCTCGCCCTCCACCTCGAGCAGGAAGCAGGTGGAGCCCTGGGTGTGCCCGGGCGTGTGCAGGGCCGTGAACGCCAGGCCGGCGCCGGCGATGCGCTGGCCGTCGTCCACCGAGTGGACCAGCTCGGGCGGGCGCAGGTCGAGGTCGAGCCGGGCGAGGGCGGCCCCCAACCCACCGCCGGTGCCCACCGGGTCGAGGAGCATGTGCCGGTCGCCGTCGTGCAGGTGGACGGGGACGGGCGTGTCGCCGGCCCGCACCACGGTGCCCACCCCGCCCACGTGGTCGACGTGGCCGTGGGTGGTGAGCAGGGCCACCAGGCGCAGGCCGTGGTGGGCCAGGCGGGCGAGGATGGCGTCGGGCTCGGGCGGGGCGTCGACCAGCACGCACTCCCGGCCGGCGCCGGCGGCCACGATCCACGCGTTGGTGCCGGCCAGCCACAGCGGGACGCCTTCGATCAGCACGGCCAAACGCTACCTAGGCCATGGTCGGCTGCCGCGGGCAACTACGGTGCCCCCCGACGCCTGAGCGAAGGGGTTGGAACATGACCAAGAATGCAGTGCGGTGCGCTCGCGCGGCGGCAGCGGCCACGGCAGTGGCCCTTTTCGCCCTCGGGGCGCCCACGCCGCCCGCCGGCGGGCTCGAGC
>JALYMX010000233.1 GCA_030773495.1 Actinomycetota bacterium
CCACAGCGTGAAGATGATCGACGGCGCCGGGAACCTGTACGTCGCCGACACCGGCAACCACCGGGTGCGGCGCGTCGACCCGTCCGGGATGATCGCCACCGTGGCCGGGACCGGTACCCGCGGCTTCGGCGGCGACGGGGAGCGTGGTGTCGGCGCCCGGCTCACCGCTCCCGCCGGCGTGGCGGTGGACGGGGAGACGCCGGCCAACCTGTTCGTCGCCGACACCGGCAACCACCGGGTGCGCCGGGTCGACGGCTCGACCGGCGTCATCTCCACGGTCGTCGGCACGGGCCAGGCCGGCTTCGGTGGGGACGGCGGCGACGCCAGGGCGGCGCGCCTCGACTCGCCGTTCGGCGTGGCCGTCCGCCCGAACGGCGAACTCCTCGTCGCGGACACCGGCAACGCGCGGGTACGCCTCGTCGCCACCCCACGGTCTGACGGCGTGCGCCTGGTCCGGACCCTGGCCGGGAACGGCACGGCGAGCCACCCGGCGGCGACCGTCGAGGCGCCGGGGGGGCAGCTGGCCGGAGCCTCGTCGGTGGCCACCTGGATCAGGCCGGCCGACGACGACGAGGAGGAGGACAGCGCCCCGGAGCTCGTGACCTTCCTCGCCGACCCGTTCGACCACAGCGTGAAGATGATCGACGGCGCCGGGAACCTGCGCACCATCGCCGGCAACGGACGGCCGGGCTTCGCCGGCGACGGAGGACCGGCGACGGCCGCCCGCCTCGCCTACCCGTTCGGTGTCGCCGTCGACCGGTCCTCACCGCCGCGGGCGCTCTACGTCGCCGACACCTTCAACAACGTGGTTCGCAGGATCGACCTCGGGCCCGACGGGGAGACGCCCGGAACCATCCGCACCGTGGCCGGCGACGGGCGGGCAGGTTTCGCCGGCGACGGTGGGCCCGCCACCACGGCCCGGATGAGCTTCCCCACGGGCGTGGCCGTCGATGGCGGCGGAGACCTCTTCGTCGCCGACGCCTACAACGCCCGCATCCGCAGGGTCGACGCCGGCGGCACCATATCGACCATCGCGGGCACCGGGCGCCTCGGCTCGGCCGGTGACGGGGGGCCGGCCAGCGCCGCCGAGCTGTTCTTCCCGCTCGGCGTGGCCGTCGACGCCGCCGGCCCCCCGGACGTCTACATCGCCGACAGCTTCAACCATCGCATCCGGCGGGTGGACGCGGCGACGGGCGTCGTCACGACCGTGGCCGGCAACGGGGCGCCGGGCGACGGCCCGGACGGCGCGCCCGCCACGACCGCCCGGCTCCACCGCCCGTGGGGCGTGGCAGTGGCCGCGGACGGGACGGGCGACGTGCTCGTGGCCGACAGCGGCAACCACCGTATCCGGCGTATCGACGCGGCGACGGCCCTCATGTCCGCCCTGGCGGCGACCGGCCAGCCCGGCCGCCAGGGTGACCTCCGCCCGGCCGTTCGCGCCCGGGTGAGCGAACCCCGGGGCGTCGTGCACGTCGACGAGGGGCGGGGGGGCGTGGTGCTCGCCGCCGACAGCTTCAGCAGCCGGCTCCGCCAGGTGGGACTGGCCGCCGCCGACGCGCCCACCACGACGGAGTTCCGGACCGAGGCGTTCGCCATCGGCTGCACGTCGGATTGCGTCGTCCGCACGATCAACGTGGAGAACGAGACCCACAACACCTTGCGGATCGACCACGTCACGCTGGCCGGCGCCGCTCCCGGCGACTACCGGGTTTCACGGGACGCGTGCTCCGGTCGCCCTCTGGCGCCCGGCGACGACTGCGGCGTCCGGGTCACGTTCGTACCCACCGCCCCCTGCCCGAGCGCCGCCCCCTGTCGCAACGCCGTGCTGCGCCTGGCCGGAAACGGGGCCGACAGCCCCCTCGAGGTGCGACTCCGGGGCGCCGTCGAGGTCCCGTCGTGCTACGGCCGACAGGCCACGCTGGTGGGCACGCAGGGCGACGACGTCCTGGTGGGAACCGAGGGACCGGACATCATCCACGGCGGCCCCGGAAACGACCGCATCCGGGGCCTGGGCGGCGACGACGTGATCTGCGGCGGGGACGGGGACGACGGGGTCGACGCAACCGGCCAGACGCTAGACGGTGGGCCTGGCGCCGACCTCGTCCTGGGCGGGCCGGGCGCCGACTCGATCACAGGGAACAGCGGCGACGACGTCCTGCTCGGCCAGGACGGCGACGACTACCTCGACGGCGGGCTGGGAGGATGCTGCGACACGGCGACGAACACCGGCGACGACATCCTCTTCGGCGGGGACGGCAACGACCGCCTCTTCGCCGCCGACTTCGGAAGGGCGTACATGGCGGGTGAAGGCGGCAACGACGCCATCAGCGGCTACGACGGAGCGGACGTCATCGTCGGCGGGAGCGGCGACGACACCGCCATCTCGGCCGGCCCGGGGAACGACGTGGTCGACATCGCCGACGGGTTCATCGGCAACGACGCCGGCGACGCCGGCGATGGTGACGACACCTGCTTCACCGATGGAGGTGCCGAGATCGTGCTCAACTGCGACGACGACCCACCCACGCCGATCGGGTAGCGGTGGGAGCGACGCGACGGGTGCCGGGTGGCGGGGGCTACGCAAGGTCCAGCTCGGCCAGCATCTCGTCGTAGCCCCGCTGCGCCCGCCGGGCGGCGACGTGGTTGCCGGCGTCCACCAGCGCACGCAAGAGGGTGCGCCACAGCTCGTCGCGGTAGTGGTCGATGCGCAGGCCCCGCTCGCACGCCGCGGCCGCGGCCACCGGCTCGTCGCCCTCGAGCAGCAGCTCGGCCAGGGCGTGGGCGGCATCGGCGGCAGCGGCCCGGTAGCGCTCCCGGTCCTTCACCACCCAGTCGGCCGGTCCCTCCTCGGGCAGGAGGTCGCCGGCGTACGCGTCGAGGGCGGCGTCGAGCGCGACGGCCGCCGCGTTGGCGTCCCCCCGGACACGGGCCGATCGGGCCTCCTCGACGCAGCGCTCGAAGCGGAGGACGTCACAGTCGCCATCCGAAGGCACGGCGAGCCGGTACGCCTCCCCTTCCCGCACGAGGAGCGACGAAGCTCCCCGGGCGACACCCGGCTCGAGGGTCTGGCGCAGCGAGGACACCACCACTTGGAGCGAGCGGGTGGCGGCGGCCGGGGCCCGGTCTCGCCACAGGGCGTCCATGATCTTCTCGCGGTGCACCGGGCGGCCCGCGTGCATGGCGAGGAGCCGGAGCGCCGAGCGGGCCTTGGGCTTGAGGGCGCGTAGCTGGAGCGGCCTTCCTTCGACCCACAACTCGAAGCCGCCAAAGCAGCGCACGGCGAAGGAGCGCTCGACGCTCCCGGCAGGACGTCGGAGCCCCACTCTCGCGCCGGCCCCGGGGGCCCGGAAGCGGGCGACGGCGGCGAGCAGCCGCGCCTCCCGCGACAGCTCGCCCATGCCGAGCTCGCCGGCGAGGAGCCGGGCGTCGGCCAGCAAGGATCTCGCCCGCGTCGCGTCACCGGGGCCGCCGCGGCGCACCGCGCAGGCGGCAAGAGCGACCTGCGTGCGCGCCAGGGAGGGCCGGGCGCCGAGGCGCGCGACCTGGTCGAGGGCAAGCTCGAAGTGGGCCTGGGCGGCGTCGAAGTTCGACGCCGTCGTCGCCAGCAGCCCGAGGTAGTGGTCGACCGGGCCGAGATAGGCGGTGGCCGGGGCGACGACGACGTGACGACGGGACCACGGGAGCAGCTCGGCGTAGAGCGGGGCGGCGGCGGCTGGCGCGTCCAGCCTGTGACACACCTCGGCGACAAGGGCAGTCGCGGGGAGCCAGGCGGCGTCGACGGGGATGCGCACGCCGGACTCGCCCACCAGATGCCCGAGCTCGCTCCGCGCCTCGGTCATCCGCCCCATGTGGGCAGCCACCAAGGCCAAGACAGCTCGCCACGCCGACACCCGCTCGTGACGGGCGGCATGCTCCCGGACCACCGTGTCGATCTCACCGAGTCGTCCCTGGTCACGGCGCAGCGCGAACAGCTGGGCGACGTACTGATGGCCGGCGAGGACCGAGCACTGCGTGCCTTTCGCGCGTCTCGCCTCGAGCGTGTGGCGCTCGGCGTCGGAGAACCTGCCCTCGAGGAGGCTCCACATCGCGTGCAGCCACGCCGGTTCCGGACGGATGGCCGTCTCGCTCCCGAGACCCCGGACGATGGCGTCGATCTCCCGCCCAGCCGCGGCACGCTCTCCCCGCTCGAGGTGCTCGTGAAGCCGAGCCCGCCGGGCCCGCAGCGCCAACTCGTCGTCGCCCAGGTCGTCGGCCAGGCGGACCGCCGCGGAGATCATGGCCAGCCGCTCGTCGAGGACGTCGGCGCGCCGGTGGCCCCAGCACCACGCCTCGAGGGCAGCCGCCGGCGTGGTGCGCCTGGCCAAGCTCCCGAAGCGCAGCAGCTCCACGACACGCCCCCGGGGCTCCGAGGTGTCGCGCCTCGCATCCCCGCCCTCGCTGCCGCCCGCGGGGACGGGCCGGCGCCGCTCGCGCCGGCGTCGCTCGCGACCCTCTGGCCACGCATCCTTGGTCACTTGACGATGTCGCTCTTCCATGGCACCGCCAGCGAGAGGGCCAAGCCCCGGTATTTAACGGTCCGCCGTGAGCGAGTCAACAGGTTTGTCAGAATACGACGGATCACCCGTCGATGCTCCGGCCGCCGCTCGACCCCTGGGTGCGCAGCGCGCCCCGACGAACGCGTCGCGTCGCCACGGCGAGTGGAACGCCGGTTGTTCCTCACGCGGGGTCACCTATGCGCCCTCCCGCCGAGGGACGACAACGACCAGCGGTCAGAGCCGAGACGAGCGAGGAGTGCATCGCGTGCAGGCAGGCAGAGCGCTGACGTGGGTTCTCGTCCGCTTCTCAGCGTGTCGGAGGGGGACTTGAACGCGTACCTTTGGGTGTTCTCGGCCGTCGCGTGTAGTTCGTGAAGATGCTGGTCACAAGCGGTTTCTGGCCCATTTCCGTGCTGCCTTGTAGTTCGGTGGTACGGCGTTTTCGGGCCCGTTCGCCGACGGTGATGACAAATTGATGACAAGCGACACACCCCGGCGCCATTCCGAACGCGATCACGTGCGCGGGAGATTGCCGCGTCCCTTCCAGCTTTGGTTGCGACCTCCTGTTCGATGCGCTGAGCTCTCGCCGTGGCGTACCCGAGCTGGATCTACTTCCCAACGTCCACTGCTCCGCCGACATGGGTGCACGACATGGTGGATGTGGTCGCAGCGTGTTGGCCGGCGCGTCGGATGAGCATGACGGCGACACGCAGCATGAAGACGGGTGGAATCGCGCGTGCCACCGTCGGTGCTCCAGAGAGACGCCCTCTCAGTCGCTCCGAGGACTCGTGTCCGCGGAAAGCGTGCCGATTCCCGGGATCTCGAGGGTGGCGGAGGCGGCGATGCCGTCGCGTTGCAGCCATCGCACGAGGTGCAAGAAGGCGTCGGTGGCGGTGATGTGGAAGAACGGTTCGGCGTCGAGGC
>JALYMX010000234.1 GCA_030773495.1 Actinomycetota bacterium
GTGGAGGCGGGCGCCGCCGAGCGGGCGCCGGCCGGAGCGGCCCTGCTGGCGGCTCAGGTGGACGCCCCCGTACCCGAACCCGGGGAGGCCCCACAGGGCGGCGGCCGACGCGTGGGACACGACCGCACCCTGGCCGGCGTCGAGGACGGCGACCATCAGGCGCAGGAGGGGGGTGCGGGGGGCGCCGACCAGTCGCAGCACCCGGGGCGTCGCCGCCTCCCAGTCGGGCCCCTCGATCCGCACCCGCACCGCGGAGGCGGTGGCGCCGAGGTGGCGGGCCTGGCCCCGCGACACGGCCCCGTGTTGGCGCTCGGCCAGGGTGCGCAGGTCGTCGTCCAGCCCCACGTCTCCCAGCACACCACCCCGGAGTGACACCGCCGGCTGTGAGATCAGGATCGCACGCCGGGGCGTGCGATCCTGATCTCAGAGCACCGGTGAGGTGAGCCGCTAACCTCCGCCGTCGTGCCCTCGTTCCAGGCGCCGCCCGGCACCTTCGACGTGCTGCCGCCTGCCTCCGCCCGGTACGAGCAGCTGGTCGCCCGCTTCCACGCCCTCGCGGCGCGGGCGGGGTACGGCCTGGTGCTGACCCCGCTGTTCGAGGACGTCGGCGTGTTCCAGCGGGTGGGGGAGAGCACCGACATCGTCCGCAAGGAGATGTACGACTTCACCGACAAAGGCGGGCGGCACCTGGCCCTGCGCCCGGAGGGCACCGCCTCCGTGGTGCGGGCCTACCTGCAGCACCGGCCGCCGGCGCCGTTCAAGGCCTGGTACGTCGCCCCCCACTTCCGCTACGAGCGACCGCAGGCCGGGCGGTTCCGCCAGCACCACCAGGTCGGCGTGGAGGCGCTCGGCTCGGCCGACCCCGACCTCGACGTGGAGGTCGTCACCCTCGCGTGGAGCCTCTACCGCGACCTCGGCCTCACTCGGGTGCGCCTGCGCCTCACCTCTCTCGGCGACGCCGTCTGCCGCCCCACCTACCGCCGGGCGCTGCTCGACCACCTGGTGCCCAGGCGCAGCCGGCTGTGCGATGAGCACGGCGAGCGTCTCGAGGAGAACCCCCTCCGGGCCCTCGACTGCAAGCGCCCCGCCTGCCGGGAGGCGACGGCCGACGCGCCGCGGATGCTGGACCACCTCTGCGACGCCTGTGCCGCCCACTTCGCCCGTGTCCGGGAGGGGCTGGGCGCCCTCGAGGTGCCGTTCGACGTGGACCCCACATTGGTGCGCGGCCTCGACTACTACACCCGCACGACGTTCGAGTTCGAGGCGGAGGCGCTGGAGTCGGCGCAGAACGGGGCCGGCGGCGGGGGGCGCTACGACGGGCTGGTCGAGGAGCTGGGCGGACCGCCCACCCCGGGCATCGGCTTCGGCCTCGGCATCGAGCGCATCCTGCTGGCGTGCGACGCCGAGGGCGTGTTCCCCGTCCCCGACGACGCCCTCGACGTGTTCGTGATCGACACCACGGGCGGCGCCGAGGCGCGTGACCTCACCGCCGAGTTGCGGGCCGCCGGCCTGCGGGCCGACCGGGCATGGGACGACCGTTCGTGGAAGGCGCAGATGAAGGCCGCCCTGCGATCGGGCGCGGCGTTGGCCGTGTCCGTGGAACCGACCGGCGTGACCGTGCGCACCCTGCGGGAGAAGGGCGAGCCCGAGGCCGTGGACCGGGCGCTCATCGTCGAGCAGGTCTGCAAGCGGCTGGCGTGAGCGATGCTGCGCTCTGACCACTGCGGCACGCTGACCGAGGCCGACGAGGGCCGCCAGGTGAGCGTGTGCGGTTGGGTGGCCCGCCGCCGTGAGCACGGCGAGCACCTGGCCTTCATCGACCTGCGCGACCACACGGGCATCGTGCAGTGCGTCGTCGACCACGCCTCGGAACTGCGGGCCGAGTACGTCCTTCGCGTCACCGGGTCGGTGCGCCGGCGGCCGGCGGGCACCGCCAACCCCAACCTGCCCACCGGGCAGGTCGAGCTGGCCGACTGCGAGGTCGAGGTGCTGTCCACCGCCGAGCCCCCGCCGTTCCCCCTCGCCGAGCGCACGGAGGCCGACGAGGTGGTGCGACTGCGCCATCGCTACGTCGACCTGCGCCGCCCGCGGATGCAGCGCAACCTGCGACTGCGGGCGGCCGTCAACAGCGCGCTCCGCCACGCCATGGAGGTCCAGGGCTTCGTCGAGGTGGAGACGCCGATGCTCATCGCCTCCACGCCCGAAGGAGCGCGGGACTTCGTGGTCCCGTCCCGGTTGCACCCGGGCTCGTTCTACGCCCTGCCCCAGAGCCCGCAGCTGTTCAAGCAGCTGTGCATGGTGGGGGGCGTCGACCGCTACTACCAGATCGCCCGCTGTCTTCGAGACGAGGACCTGCGGGCCGACCGGCAGTTCGAGTTCCTCCAGCTCGACATGGAGGCGGCGTTCGCCGGCCAGGAGGACGTCCTTGGCTTCGTCTCGCTGGCCGTGGCGGCGGCGGCCGAGGAGGCGACGGGCGAGGCGCCGCCGCCGATGGCCCGTATGACGTGGGCCGAGGCCATGGAGCGCTACGGCACCGACAAGCCCGACGTCCGGTTCGGCCTCGAGCTCGTCGAGCTCACGTCCACCTTCGCCGGCACCGGGTTCAACGCCTTCCGGGCGCCCTGCGTGAAGGGCATCCGCCTCCCGGCCGGGGGCGACACGTCGCGCTCGCGCCTCGACGCCTTGACCGACCAGGCCAAGCGCTTCGGCGCCAAGGGCCTGGTGTGGATGCGGGTCGGGTCGGGGCGCGCGCTGGAATCGCCCGTCGCCCGGTTCCTGTCCGACCAGGAGCAGGCAGCCGTGGTCCTGGCCCTCGGCGCCGAGGCCGGCGACCTGCTGCTCCTGGTGGCCGACGAGCGGCGGACGGTCAACCGAGTGCTGGGGCTGCTGCGCCTGGAGGTGGCCCGGCCCCCCGTCAACGAGGGGGGCCTGGCGTTCGTGTGGGTGACCCAGTTCCCGCTCTTCGAGGGCTTGGGCGAGGACGGGCGCCCGATTCCGGCCCATCACCCGTTCACCATGCCCCACCCCGACGACCTGGAGCGCCTGGAGGACGATCCTTTGGCGGTGCGCTCGCAGGCCTACGACCTGGTCCTCAACGGGTGGGAGCTCGGCTCGGGCAGCGTGCGGATCCACCGCCGTGACGTCCAGGAGCGGGTGCTGGCCCTGCTGGGGATCGGGCCGGAGGAGGCGCAGGCCCGCTTCGGCTTCCTGCTCGACGCCTTCCGCTACGGCGCCCCGCCCCACGCCGGGTTCGCCTTCGGCATCGACCGCCTGGTCGCCATCCTGGCCGGGGAGGAGAACATCCGGGAAGTCATCGCCTTCCCGAAGACCCAGTCGGGCGCCGACCCCCTCACCGGCGCACCCTCGCCGCTGCCCGAGGCGCAGCTGCGAGAGCTCGGCATCCGGGTGACGGCGCGCACGCCGTGATGTGTCAAGGTCGAGGGATGCACGTCAACGCTGCTCGTCAGCGCCTCCTCGTGGTGGCCGTCGTGGCCGGGGCGGCGCTCGTCGTGTCCGCTGTTCCGGTCGGCGCCGTCTCGAACGATCCGCTGTCGGCCCAGCAGTGGGGCCTGCAGCAGGTGCGAGCGCCGCAGGCGTGGGCGGTGACCAGGGGGGCGGGCGCCGTCATCGCCGTGGTGGACAGCGGGGTGGACCTGGGTCACCCCGACCTGGCGCCCCGGCTCACCGCCGGGTACGACTTCTTGGCCGAGACGCGCACTCCCCAGGACCAGAACGGCCACGGCACGCACGTGGCCGCCATCGCCGCCGCCGGCAGCGACAACGGCATCGGCGTGGCTGGGGTGGCGCCCGCCGCCCGAATCATGCCGCTGCGGGCGCTCGACCGCGAGGGTGCGGGCACGGCGAGCGTGATCGCCCGTGCGGTGACCTACGCCGTCGACAACGGCGCCCATGTGATCAACCTGAGCCTGGGCGGCGCGGCCGCCACGGTCGGCTCGCCCGAGACCCTCCTCGCCGCCATCCGGCGGGCCAACAGCCGTGGGGTGGTGGTCGTGGCCTCGGCCGGGAACGACGCCACCGCGGCGACCCCCAACCCGGTGTGTGCCACGCCGGCGTCCGCCGAGGGCGTGGTGTGCGTGGCGGCGACCGACCGGCGGGAGGCGCACGCCGGCTACTCGAACTTCCCGGTGAAGCCCGACATGATCGCCGTGTCGGCTCCCGGCGGCTCGGGTGCCCTCGTCTGTGGGGAGAACATCCTCTCCGCGGTGCCGAGGGGGACCAGCGTCAACGGTGGCGCGTGCGGGTACGGCAGGGACTACGACGAGGACGTCGGCACGTCGCAGTCGGCGCCGTTCGTGTCAGGCGTCGCCGCCCTGCTGGCGTCGCAGGGACGCACCCGTGCGGACATCATCCGCGCCCTCACGTCCACCGCCCGCCAGCCGGGCACCGGCGAGCGGGGGGCGTACACTTCCACGTTCGGCTACGGCATCGTCGACGCCGCCGCCGCCCTGAACGTGCCGGTCCTCCCGGCCCGCACCGGCAACGGGTACTGGCTCGTCGCCTCCGACGGCGGGATCTTCTCGTTCGGCGACGCCCACTTCGCCGGGTCCACCGGCGCGCTGAGGCTGAACCAGCCGATCGTCGGCATGGCCCCGACCCGGGGCGGAGGCGGGTACTGGCTGGTGGCCTCCGACGGCGGCATCTTCGCCTTTGGCGACGCCCGGTTCTTCGGCTCGACCGGGGCGATCCGCCTCAACCAGCCCATCGTCGGGATGGCCTCGACCCCGTCGGGCAACGGCTACTGGCTGGTGGCCTCTGACGGCGGCATCTTCGCCTTCGGCGACGCCCGCTTCTTCGGGTCCACGGGTGCGCTGAGGCTCAACCAGCCCATCGTGGGGATGGCGAGCACGCCGTCGGGCAACGGGTACTGGCTGGTGGCCTCTGACGGCGGCATCTTCGCCTTCGGCGCCGCCCGCTTCTTCGGGTCCCCGGGTGCGCTGAGGCTCAACCAGCCCATCGT
This sequence comes from Actinomycetota bacterium, assembly GCA_030773495.1. GTDB lineage: Bacteria > Actinomycetota > Acidimicrobiia > Acidimicrobiales > JALYMX01. The sequence continues at coordinate 4,979 of JALYMX010000234.1, forward strand.
GGGGATGGCGACCACGCCGTCGGGCAACGGGTACTGGCTGGTCGCGTCCGACGGGGGCATCTTCGCCTTCGGCGATGCTCGCTTCTTCGGCTCCACCGGCGCCATCCGGCTCAACCGGCCCATCGTCGGCATGGCCGGGAGCTGAGGCCGCTCAGCTCCAGGCGATGGCCCCCTCCCGGAAGGGCAGGTCGTTGTCGGGGTCGAAGAACTCGACGGAGCCGTCGGGGTTGAGCTCGAACAGCTGGCCAAAGACCTCCCAGTCGTCCAGCGTGATGAGCGTGTCGCTGTGGGTGTCGAATACGTAGTCGCGGTTCACCGTTCGCACGTGCACCAGCTCGCCGCGGTCGTTGACCACCTCGGCGTCGGCGGCGACGGCCAGCTCGGTCGCCCGGCGACCCGCCTCGTCCGGTGAGGTGGCCCGAACGACGAGGACGATCTCCTCGAGGAACTGCGGGTCGTCGTCACCCACCGACCAGGTCCGCCAGAACTTGACCCCGAACCAGCGCTCGTCGTCGCCGACGACCGGCTCGGGCTCGTCCGGGAGGTCGCCGACGTCGGGCGGGCCGAGATCGCCGACCTGGGGGCAGGTGGGCCGGCGGTGGTCGAAGTAGTCGATCCCGCCGTCCTCGTCCACCTCGTGCAACTCCGAGTAGACGAGCGGGTCGTCGACGAAGTCGTCGAGGGAGGAGCGGCCGGTGTCCCACGCGGCGTCGACGCCACGCCGGACCACCTGCACCGCGGCTCCCTCGCAGTCCGATGTTTCCAGCCCCTCGGTGTCGCCGGCGTGCTCGAACGCCCTCAACCGGGCCTCGTTGGCATCGGCGGCGCGAACCATGAACATGCACAGCTCGACGTGGTCGAGCGGCCCGAAGCGGCGCGCCCAGTCGTTCCACACCTTCACCGTGAAGAAGCGGGGTCCGGTGTGGGCGGGAGCCATGGCTACAGGATGACCGCGCAGGCGGGGGCGGCGGGCCCGCACGCCGGGGAGAGCGCCTTGCCTGCCCACCACACACCCAGCGCTACTGCCGCGAACGTCGTGCCCTTGCGCGCTGCACTCTTCCTCGCCTTCTTCCCGGCTGCCTTCTTCGCGGCCGTCTTGCTCGCGGCCGTCTTGCTCGCCGCCGTCTTCTTCGCCTCGCCCCGCGCCCGTCGAGCGGCGGCCTTGTCGGCGGGCGACGGCTTTGCGTCCTTTCTTGGCCGGCTTCGTCGATCGCCAGATTGCTTCTCGTTCTTCTTGAGGACGGACTTTGCTGCCTTGTTCGTCCGCTTCGGGGCGCCACTGTCGCTCGACAGTCGCTTGGCCGTCTCTGTCTGCGCCTCGGCGTCAGTGAGGCGCAGGTTCTTCTTGCCCCGCTGCGCGCCGCCGAACGGCGGCGGCCAGGATCCGTCGCCGTCGCACCGCTCGTCGTCGGCCAGCTGGCGGGCCCGCCGGCGCACCTCCCCGGCGGCGCCGGCCGCCCACGTGCTCGTCCGGGCCAGGGGGACCAGCACGGGGAGTCCCGGGCGCCCGGCGGCGAGGAGGGCCCCGTCGAGGCGGCGGACGAGCCGGCGCAGGTCGGCGGCCGCCGTCTCGAGGACACGGGCCAGCTGCAGCATCTCCTCGGGGTCGCCGCCGGGCACGCTGAACACGGCTTCATGCTATTTCATGCCCCACTGCCTGGCCATCGAACACGCCGCGCGGGCCGGACCGAAGATGAGGGGCCGGCGCCGCATCGCGTCGCTGACCGCTATGGAAGAGGCCCGCCGGCGCTTGGCCGAGCACGGGCAGGGACGATCCCTGGTCCTCGACGAGGTCCACCAGCTGGTTGACGGCGCCTCAGCTCCGGGGTATCGCCCCCTCACGGAAGGGCAGGTCGTTGTCCGGGTCGAAGAACTCGACGGAGCCGTCGGGGTTGAGCTCGAACAGCTGGCCGAACACCTCCCGGTCCTCCAGCGTCACCACCGTCGCGCTCAAGGTGTCGTAGACGTAGTCACGGTTCACCGTACGCACGTGCACCAACTCGCCGCGGTCGTTGACCACGTCGGTGTTGGCGGCGACGGCCAGCTCGGTCGCCCTGCGGTCCGCCTCGTCGAGCGACGTAGCCGGCACGGCGAGCACCAGCTCCTCGAGGAAGCACGGGTCCTCCCCGGCGAGCGACCAGGTCCGCCAGAACTTCACCCCGAACCAGCGCTCTCCGTCGCGCACCGGGTCCAGCTCGTCGGGGAGGTCCGCTGTGTCCTCCGGGTGGACGGTGGCATTCGTCGGAGGGACGATCCGCTCCCTCTCGTAGAGGGCGATGGTTCCCTCGTCATCGACCTCGTGGAGCTGCGAGAAGACCACCGGGTCGTCGGTGAAGTCGGCGAGGGCGGAACGCCCCGTGTCATAGACGGCGTCAACGCCGCGGGTCCGCAGGGTGACCGGCGCGCCCTCGAACTCGGTCTCCAGCCCATCGAACTCGCTCTCGTGCTCGAACGCCCGCAACCGGGCCTCGTCCGCATCCGCGGCCCGCACCATCAGCATGCACAGCTCCACGTGGTCGAGCGGGCCGAAGCGGCGCGCCCAGTCGTTCCACACCTTGACGGTGAAGAAACGGGGGCTGTCGGTGCCCGGCATCACTCCAGGATGACCGCACGAGCGGGAGCGATCGCCGGCCTCGAGGACACGCGCCAGCCGCAGCATCTCGTCAAGGTCCCCTCCGGGCACGCCAACACGGGCTTCATGCTATTTCATGCTCCCAGTGTGTGCACGGAGGGGCCGCCGCTAGCCTCGCCTCCCGGTGGGCGCCGGCGACGACCTGTTCTCCTCGGCCCTCGAGGAGCGCCTGGCCCGCCAAGCGCCGCTGGCCGCCCGCCTCCGCCCCCGCCGGCTCGACGAGGTGGTGGGCCAGCGCCACCTCCTCGGCCCGGGCGCCCCGCTGCGGGCCCTCATCGAGGCCGACCGCATCTCCTCGCTGATCCTGTGGGGCCCGCCGGGCACGGGCAAGACCACGCTCGCCCAGCTCATCGCCGGCGTCACCAGCAAGGCCTTCACCGCCCGCTCCGCCGTCACCGCCGGGGTGAAGGACGTGCGCGACGTGGTGGAGGAGGCCCGCCGGCGCCTGGCCGAGCGCGGGCAGGGGACGATCCTGTTCCTCGACGAGGTCCACCGGTTCAACAAAGCCCAGCAGGACGCCCTGCTGCCCGCCGTGGAGGAGGGGGTGCTCACCCTGGTCGGTGCCACCACGGAGAACCCGTTCTTCGAGGTCAACGCCCCGCTGCTCAGCCGCTCCACCCTGTTCCGCCTCGAGCCCCTCTCGCCCGACGACCTGCGCGCCGTGGTGGCACGGGCACTGCGCCATGAGGGGGGTGAGGTCAGCGCCGACGCCGTCGACTTCCTGGTCGGTGTGGTCGACGGCGACGCCCGGGCCGCCCTGAACACGCTCGAGGTGGCGATGGCCCTGGCCGGCGAGCGGCCGGTCGAGGTGGCCGACGTGGAGGCAGCGCGAAGCACGCGGGTGCTGCGGTACGAGCGGGACGAGCACTACGACGTGGTGTCCGCGTTCATCAAGAGCCTGCGGGGCTCCGACCCCGACGCCGCGCTGTACTGGCTGGCCAGGATGCTGGCGGCCGGCGAGGACGCTCGCTTCGTCGCCCGGCGCATGGTGATCCTGGCCAGCGAGGACGTGGGGATGGCCGACCCGACCGCCCTGCTCGTGGCCGACGCCGCGGCACGCGCCGTGGAGTTCGTGGGGCTCCCCGAGGCCCAGCTCAACCTGGCCCACGCCGCCGTGTACCTGGCCACCGCGCCCAAGTCGAACCGCGTCACGGTCGCCCTCGGGCGGGCCCGGGCCGACATCGCCGAGCGGCCGGCGGGGGCGGTCCCCGCTCACCTGCGCGACGCCCACTACCGCGGCGCAGCGTCCATAGGGCACGGGGTCGGCTACGACTATCCTCACGACGACCCGAGGGGCTGGGTGGCCCAGGAGTACCGTCCCCCGGAGGTCGCCGGCCGCGTGTACTACGAGCCGTCCGCCCACGGGGCGGAGCACAAGATCAAGGAGCGCATGCGAGCGATGCGGAGCGAGCGGGGCGGCGGGTGACGGCCGGCGAGGTCGCCGCCGTCGTCGGTGCCGCCGCCGGGTGCATCCTGGTGGTCGGCCTTCTGTTCGCGCTGGCCTCGCTGAGCCGCACGCTGCGCGCCGTGCGCGGGGCAGTGGAGGACTTCCGCCGCGAGACCGTCCCCTTGCTCGGCAACCTGCGCACCACCCTCGAGCAGGCCAACGCCGAGCTGGCCCGCGTGGACGGCGTGCTCGAGCGGGCCGAGAGCATCGGAGGCACGGTCGACGCCGCCTCCCGGCTCGCCTACCTCGCCTTCGGCAACCCGCTGATCAAGGCCATGGCCTTCGGCGCCGGCACCACACGGGCCGCTCGGCGGCTGCGTCGCCGCCGTGGTGACGGGTGAACCGGGTTGCTCAAGCGGCTCTTCTGGCTCGTGGTCGGCGCCGGCTTCGGCTTCGGAATGGCGTTCTGGGTCACCCGGTTCGTGCGCGCCACCATCGAGCGCTACTCGCCGGAGAACCTCTCAGTCGAGCTGGCCAAGGCTCTGCGGGGCCTGGGCGAGGACCTGCGCGCCGCGGTGTCCGAAGGCCGGGAGGCGATGCGCCAGCGAGAGGCGGAGCTGCGGGAACGGGTCGAGAGCGCGCCGCCGACGTGACCGTCCGCCGGTAGGCTGGCCACCCGCATGGACGCCGCGTCGCTGCGCCGGGCCTTCACCGCCTTCTTCGCCGATCGGGGTCACACCGCCGTCGCCTCGGCGGGGTTGATCCCGCACCACCCGCGGGCGCCCCTGTTCGCCAACGCCGGCATGAACCAGTTCCTCCCGTACATCCTCGGCGAGGAGGTGCCGCCGTACCCACGGGCCACCTCCATCCAGAAGTGCGTGCGGGTGAAGGGCAAGCACGACGACATCGAGAACATCGGGCGCTCCACGCGCCACGTGACGTTCTTCGAGATGCTGGGCAACTTCAGCTTCGGGGACTACTTCAAGGAGCAGGCCATCCCCTACGCCTGGGAGCTGTCCACCGAGGTGCTCGGCCTCGACGGCGAGCGGGTGTGGGTCACTGTGCACGACAGCGACGACGAGGCCGCCGAGGTGTGGCGGGACGTCGTGGGGGTGCCCGCCGAGCGCATCCAGCGCATGGGGGCCGACAACTTCTGGGAGATGGGCGAGACCGGCCCGTGTGGGCCGTGCTCCGAGCTGTACTACGACCGCGGGCCCGAGCACGGCGAGGGCGGGGGCCCGGTCGGCGGGGGCGAGGAGCGCTTCGTCGAGTTCTGGAACCTGGTGTTCATGCAGTACGACCGCCAGGGCGACGGTGAGCTGCTGCCACTGCCCCGGCGCATCATCGACACCGGCGCCGGCTTCGAGCGCCTGCTGGCCCTGCTCCAGGGGACCTACTCGGTGTTCGACACCGACGTCCTGCGGCCCCTGGTGGGAGCAGCCGAGGGCCTCACCGGCCGCCGGTACGGCGATGACGCCACCACCGACGTCGCCCTGCGCATCCTGGCCGACCACGCCCGCACGGTCGCCTTCCTCGTCAGCGACGGCGTGTTCCCGAGCAACGAGGACCGCGGCTACGTCCTGCGCCGCATCATCCGCCGGGCCGTGCGCCTGGCCTTCCAGCTGGGCGTCGAGCGGCTCGTGACGCCGGGCCTGGTGCGGGCCGCCGTCGACGTGATGGGCACCGCCTACCCGGAGCTGGCCCGCGACGGCGACCTGGTGGCCGATGTCGTGCAGCGGGAGGAGGAGCGGTTTCGCCAGACGCTGCGGTCGGGCCTGTCGGCACTAGACACGGCGCTGGAGGCGGGCACCCAGGTCCCCGGCGAGGTCGCCTTCCGCCTGCACGACACCTTCGGGTTCCCCATCGAGCTGACCCGGGAGATCGCCGCGGAGCGCGACGCCGCCGTCGACGAGGAAGGCTTCCAGGCGGCCATGGCCGCCCAGCGCGAGCGGGCCCGCCGGCACCAGCGGGTCACGGTCGACGCCGGGCCCGGCGCCTACCGGGAGCTGCTCGAGCGCTTCGGGACCACCGAGTTCACCGGTTACGCGGAGCACGAGTCGAAGGGCCAGGTGCTGGCCGTGCTGCCCGGTGCCGACGATGCCAGCCTCGAGGTCTTCCTCGACCGCACCCCGTTCTACGCCGAGAGCGGTGGGCAGGTCGGCGACACCGGCACCATCACCACCGACTCGGGGCGGGCCGAGGTGCTCGACACCACGGCGCCGCTGCCCGGCCTGCACCGCCACACGGTGCGGGTGGTCGAAGGGGCGCTCGTGGCCGGCGAGGAGGCGGTGGCCGCCGTCGAAGCCGAGCGGCGAGAATCGATCCGCCGGAACCACACGGGCACCCACCTGCTGCACTGGGCCCTGCGCGAGGTGCTCGGTCCCCACGTGAAGCAGCAGGGGTCGCTGGTCGCCCCCGACTACCTCCGGTTCGACTTCAGCCACTTCGCCCCCGTGGGGCCCGACGAGGCCGAGCAGGTGCAGGAGCGGGTCAACGAGCTGGTGCTGGCCAACGAGCCCGTGCGGGCCTACGAGACGTCGAAGGCCCACGCCGAGGAGCTGGGGGCCATTGCCTTCTTCGGCGACAAGTACGGCGACTACGTCCGCGTCGTGGAGGCCGGCCGCTCGCTGGAGCTGTGCGGCGGGACCCACGTGGGAGCGTTGGGCATGATCGGCCCGGTGATGGTCACCTCGGAGAGCTCCATCGGGGCCAACATGCGCCGCATCTTCGCCCTCACCGGAACCGGGGCGCTGGAGCGGGTGTGGGAGGAGGAGCGGCTGCTGGGCCGTGTGGCGACGCTGTTGCGGGCCGACCCGAACGACGTCCCCGACGCCGTGGAGCGGCTGCTCGAGCGCCAGCGGTCCCTCGAGGCCGAGCTGCGGGCGTTGCGCACGCAGGCGGCGGCGGGCGAGGCCCGCCAGCTGGCGGCGACGGCAGTCGACGGTGTGGTGGTGGCCCGCCGCGACGGGCTGCCGCCCGACCAGCTGCGAGAGCTGGCG
>JALYMX010000235.1 GCA_030773495.1 Actinomycetota bacterium
CGCCACCCGAGGCCACGCCAGCTCCCGCGGCCGCGGCCGCCGCGCCCGGCAAGGGCGCCGGCAAGGGCGAAGGAGGCGACGAAGGGCAGGAGACGGCCGATGAGGAGGTCTGCGAGGGCACCTCGGGGGCCGGCGGGACAGCGCCGGCGGCAGCCGGCGGGCGCTCCGAGGAGGAGCCCATCAACCGTGGCATGCTCCTCAAGTTCCTGTCCTCGGTCCGGTCGTAGCGCCGCTCGGCGGGAACGGCGCCGGCCGGCGCGAAACTGGCTGGCCGTGACGCCCCGCCGCCACCTACCGACGTGACGAGACCCATGTCCGAGGGAAACCAGCTCGGCGCCCTGCTCGTGCAGGCCAAGCTCCTGTCGCAGGAGCAGCTCGACGCCGCCCTCGCGGAGCAGGCCCAGACCCAGAAGTCGCTCGGGCGCATCCTCATCGACAGCCGGCTGGTCACCGAGGGCGACCTGGTCGCCATGCTGGCCCGCCAGATCGGCCTCGAGTACGTCGACCTGGCCGAGGTGTCCGTCGACCCCACGGCCGCCGGCTTGATCAGCGCCTCCCTCGCCCGGCGCTACCAGGCGCTGCCCATCGGGTGGGACGACCAGCGCCTCGTGCTGGCCATGGCGGACCCGTCGAACGTCTTCGCCGTCGACGACATCCGCACCGTCACCAAGCGCGAGATCAAGGTCGTGGTCGGCACGAGGGCGGGGATCCTCGAGGCGATCGACAAGTTCAACCGCATGGACGGCGAGGCCGAGTCCATCTCGGCCCAGGCGGCCAGCGAGCAGCAGGCCGAGGACGACCTGTCCAACGTCCGCGAGGTCGTCGAGGACGCGCCCATCGTCAAGCTGGTCAACATGCTCATCACCCAGGCCGTGGCCGACCGCGCCTCCGACATCCACATCGAGCCGGGCGAGCGCGACCTGCGGGTGCGCTACCGCATCGACGGCGTGCTGCACGAGGTGATGCGGCCGCCGAAGAGCATCCAGTCGGGGATCATCTCCCGCCTCAAGATCATGGCCGAGCTGAACATCGCCGAGCGCCGGGTGCCCCAGGACGGCCGGGTCAACGTCAACCTGGGTGGCCGAGCCGTGGACCTTCGGGTGGCCACCCTGCCCACGGTCTACGGCGAGAAGATCGTGATGCGCATCCTCGACAAGTCGACGGCGTTGCTCAAGCTGGGCGACCTCGGGTTCCTGCCGTCGTCGATGGAGCGCTTCGCCCAGTCGTACCGCAAGCCCTACGGAACCATCCTCGTCACCGGCCCGACCGGGTCGGGGAAGTCCACCACGCTGTACGCCACGCTGAACATCCTCAACGAGGACAGCAAGAACATCATCACCGTCGAGGACCCGGTCGAGTACCGCCTTGCCGGGATCAACCAGGTGCAGACCAACAACAAGGCCGGGCTCACCTTCGCCGCCGCCCTCCGGTCGATCCTGCGGTCGGACCCCGACATCGTGCTGGTCGGCGAGATCCGCGACCGGGAGACGGCCACCATCGCCATCGAGGCGGCGCTCACGGGCCACCTGGTGCTCTCCACCCTTCACACCAACGACGCCGCCACCACCCCCACCCGCTTGATCGAGATGGGCGTCGAGCCGTACCTGGTGGCCAGCGCCCTCGACTGCATCGTGGCCCAGCGTCTCGCCCGGCGGCTGTGCGAGCGGTGCCGAGAGCCGTACCGGACGGCGCTCGGCGACCTGCAGCAGGCGGGGTGGGAGGTGGAATCCGACGACGACCAGACGCCCGAGCTGTTCCGGCCGGTCGGGTGCCAGCACTGCGGGCGAACTGGCTACCGGGGTCGCTTCGCCATCCACGAGGTGCTCACCGTCACCGAGGACATCGAGCGCCTCATCGTCGACAGAGAGCACTCGGAGGACATCAAGAAGATGGCGGTGGCCCAGGGGATGGTCACCCTTCGCCAGGCCGGGCTGACCCACGTCCGGCAGGGCACCACCTCGATCGAGGAGATCCTCAGGGTCGTCGCCTAGGGCGCCGATACGAGAGGCATGCAGGCCGCCTCGCGCCGTCTCGGTGAGTTCCTCGTCGACCGCAAGGTGCTGTCGAGGGACACCCTCGAACAGCTCCTCGTGCGGGAGGCCGACGAGGGCGTCGCCCTGTCCAAGCTGCTCCTCGCCGAGGGGGTGGTGGGGGAGAAGGACCTGGTGGCGGCGGTGGCCGCCCAGGTGGGGATCAGCTTCGTGGACTTCGACCACGTCGCCGTGAACCCCGCCCTGGACCGCCTGGTCCCCACCGAGCTGGCCCGGCGCCACCTGGCCGTGGCCGTCGACTTCGAGGGCAGCGACCTCGTGGTCGCCATGATGGACCCGAGCGACCGCGATGCCGTCACCGACATCGAGCGGGCGACGGCGTGGACGGTCAGGCCTGCCATCGCCGTGCGCAGCGAGCTCTCCCGAGTCGTCGCTTCGATGTATGGCAGCGAGCCCGACGCCCGCCCGGTCGACGTCGCCGAGGTGCGCATCGACGAGGGAGCTGGCGCCAGCACCGACACGACCCTCGACGGGCCCCCGATGGAGCTCCACGTGAACGACTTGCTGGAGCGGGTCGTCGACCTCGGCGGATCCGACCTCCACCTCACCGTCGGCATCCACCCCAGTGTGCGTGTCCACGGCGACATCAAGCCGCTCACCGAGTTCCCGGTGATGACCGGCTCGGAGATCCGCCGAATGATCTTCGCCATCCTCACCCAGAAGCAGCGGGAGCGGTTCGAGAACGACCTGGAGCTCGACACGTCGCACTCCGTGCCCGGCCTGGGGCGGTTCCGAGTCAACGTGTTCCTCCAGCGCGACGCCGTCGGTTCGGTCATGCGCGTCATCCCCTTCGAGGTCGTGCCGTTCGAGAAGCTGGGGCTGCCCCAGTCGGTGCTCCAGTTCGCCCACCTGCCTCGCGGCCTGGTCCTGGTGACCGGCCCCACCGGCTCGGGGAAGTCGACCACGCTGGCGTCGATGATCGACATCGTCAACGTCTCCAAGCCGTGCCACATCATGACGGTGGAGGACCCCATCGAGTTCCTCCACAACCACAAGAAGGCCGTGGTGAACCAGCGGGAGGTTGGCGAGGACACCTACTCCTTCGCCGCCGCCTTGAAGCACGTCCTGCGCCAGGACCCCGACGTGATCCTCGTCGGTGAGATGCGCGACCTCGAGACCATCTCCACCGCCCTGACGGCAGCGGAGACGGGCCACCTGGTCTTCGCCACCCTGCACACCCAGGACGCGCCGCAGTCGGTGGACCGCATCATCGACGTGTTCCCCGCCCACCAGCAGCAGCAGGTGCGCACCCAGCTGTCGTCGGCCCTCCAGGGGGTCGTCACCCAGCAGCTCGTCCCCACCCGGGACGGCAGGGGGCGAGCGGTGGCCGCCGAGGTCCTCGTGGCCACGCCGGCGGTCCGCAACCTCATTCGCGAGGGCAAGACCCACCAGATCTACTCGGCGATGCAGGCCGGCGGGAAGTTCGGTATGCAGACCATGGACATGTCGCTGGCGTCGCTGGTGAAGGCCGGGAGGATCTCCCGCGAGCTCGCCGTCGAGCGCTGCGCCAACGAGCAGGACTTCGGCCGCCTCCTGGGCGGCGGTTTCTAGCCCCCGGAGGAGCCACGATGGCCGACACCTACACCTACAAGGTCCGCGACAAGGCCGGCAAGGTCCAGCGGGGCGAGCTCGAGGCCGACAGCACGATGCTGGTGGCCAACAAGCTCCGCCAGATGGGCTACGTGCCCATCGCCATCGACAAGAAGGCCGCGTCGGTGGGCAAGAAGGAGCTGCACATCTTCAAGCCGAAGGTGAAGCTCAAGGACCTGGCCGTGTTCAGCCGCCAGTTCGCGGTGATGATCAACTCCGGCCTGTCGCTGCTGCGGGCGCTGTACATCCTCCAGGAGCAGACGGAGAACAAGGTGCTGGCCGGCGTGCTCACCGAGGTGCGCCAGGACGTGGAGAAGGGCTCCTCGCTGTCGCAGGCCCTCGCCCGCCACCCCAAGACGTTCAACAAGCTCTACGTGGCCATGGTCCGTGCCGGCGAGACGGGGGGCGTCCTCGACTCGGTGCTGGTGCAGCTGGCCGACACCATCGAGAAGCAGGTGGAGCTGCGCCAGAAGATCAAGTCGGCCATGACCTACCCGGTGGCCGTGCTGTGCCTGGTGCTGCTGATCGTCACCGCCATGCTGCTGTTCATCGTCCCGACCTTCAAGGGCCTCTACGCCGACCTGGGCGGGACCCTGCCCCTGCCCACCCGGGTGCTGCTGGCCATCTCGGCCATCCTCAAGAAGTGGTTCCTCCTCGTCATCGCCGCCGAGATGGGCTTCGTGTGGGCGTTCAAGCGGTGGATCACCACGGAGAAGGGCCGGGCGGCGTGGGACGCCTTCAAGCTCAAGGTCCCGGTCTTCGGCAAGCTCGTGCACAAGACGGCGCTGGTGCGCTTCTCCCGCACCCTGGCCAGCCTGATGCGGGCGGGCGTGCCCATCCTCGAGTCGCTCGACATCACCTCCGACACGGTGGGCAACGTGGTGATGCGCCGGGCCGTCACCGACACCCAGGCGGCCGTGAAGACAGGCGAGTCGATGGCCACGCCGCTGTCCAAGCACGCCATCTTCCCGCCCATGGTGGTCCAGATGATCGCCGTGGGTGAGGAGACCGGGGCCGTCGACGAGATGCTCGACAAGATCGGCGAGTTCTACGAGCAGGAGGTGGAGGCCACGGTCGACGCCCTGACCTCGCTGCTCGAGCCGCTCCTCATCGTCGTGATGGGTGGCGCCGTGGGCGGCATGGTCGTGGCCCTCTACATGCCGATGTTCAACATCATCAA
>JALYMX010000236.1 GCA_030773495.1 Actinomycetota bacterium
ATGGCCGGCCCCGCCTACACCCTTGCCCGGTGGTACGTGAAGGAAGGGCGCGAAGCGGAGTTCGTCGCTGCCTGGTCGGGCGACCTCGCCGACTACTTCTTGACGCTGCCTGGGTGCGGCTGGGGAATGCTGCTGCAAAGCATCGACGACCCCCGGGAGTTCTACTCCTTCGGCCCCTGGGCCAGCTTCGACGACATCCGGAACATGCGAGCGGATCCAAGGACGCAGGAGGTCTTCGACGTCCTGAGGGAGTTGTGCGAGGAGATGAGGCCCGGCGTCTTCCGGCACGTCGTAACCCTCGGCGCGGCGAGCGAGGGTGGCGCAGAGCCGTCCGTCTGACCCGCGGCTGGGCGGGCGCGGCCACCCCTGTTCGGACGATCACCGACGCTCGAGCCAGTCGAGGAAGCGCTCGAGCGCCTGCTTCACGTGGCCGGCCGCTCGCCGTCGAGCAGCCCGGGCGGACCTCCAGCCGAGACCGGCGAGCACCAGACCCACCGCCGCCACCCCGCCGGCGGCGACGGGCTCGACGAACGCGGCGGCTGCCGCCCCTGCGCTCGCGGCAGCGAGCGGGACGCCGGCCCGGAGGGACGTCGAAGGCCCGGCGACCTCCACCTCGAAACGAACGTGGGTCCGCCGCTCGCCCGGCACCGGCACGACGGCCGCCACGAGGCGCCGTACGGGGCGGAGGTCCACGGCTTCGATCCGGCGCTCGATGGCCGCCTCCAGCCCGGGCTCGCGGACCCACACCGTCCGGTCACCCAGGTCGCGCTCGCGCACGAGGACCTCCCCTTCCAAGAAGTCCACCACGCTGCGCTCAACCGAGCGACGGGGGCCGTGGACAGTGCGCGCCGCGTCCGCGTCGGTGAGCCCGACAGCAGCGCCGGGTGTGCCGGGCACGCCGCGCGCCCGCAGCTCCGCCACCGCCTCGCGGACCGCGGTCGGCGAAAGGCCCACCTCCCGGCCGGCGGCCTCGACCGCTTCCAGCTCGAGCGCGTCGTCCCGGCTCGCCGCCTGACGAGCGGCCTCGAGCTCGGCCGCCCGGCGAAAGACGAGGGCGGCCTCGTCGCCGCTCAATCGGTCCACCGTTGAACACCGTAGCGAGCAGTTGTGGCGATCGGGCTTGCGTGATACCGGAGGCGGCGGGCGATCAGCGGCCGAGCCTCGCGAGCAGGGCCTCCATCTCCTTGATCTCGGCCTGCTGGTCGTCGGCACGACCGCGGCGCCTCTCCGGAGAGCTCATCGAGCCTTCGAGGTGCTGCTCGGTCAGCGGTTGACGCCGATGGTGATAACGCCGAGGTATCCGTCGCCGTCCCTCGACGTGGTCATGACCGTGCGGTTGCTGAAGATGCTGTCGTTGGCGTTCATCCGGTCGCGCCGACTGCGGGACCGGTAGGGGGCCAGGGCGTAGACCTCGTCGCTGATCTCTTCGTCGAAGTAGAACTGCGTCGTCACGGCCTCGGCGTTGGAGATGAAGACCTTGGCATGGATGTGCACCGTGCGGCCCGGGTACCACCCGGGGTAGATGGTCGTGATCTCAGCGACGCCATCCGCATTGGTGATCTGGGCGCCGCGCAGGTATCGGCTCTGCGACGAAGGGCCACGCCGACCCCCCGGCCTTCCACCTGCGAACTCGCCGTCGAAGCCGGAGTACTGCCCCGCGGCGTCGGCGTGACAGATCTCGAACACCGCGTCCTTGATCGGCGTGCACCCGTCGGCGTCGACGACCCGGGCCGCGACCTTCAGGCGCACGCCCTCGCGGTCCTCGCGGATGTCACCCCGGATCTTGTCGACGTCGATGTAGTACGGGCCTTCGGTCTGCTCAGGGGTGAGGGCGCAGCTGGCCGCGTTCTCGAACATGGCGGGGCTTGTGGGAGAGCCGCCCGAGAGCGCCGACCCGCTCGTCGTCGTCGACCCGCGAGCGGCGGTCGTGGTCGTCGAGCCCGACGCCGGGCACTGGAATGCCCAGGTGATCAAGCATGGAGACAGTGTGTCCTCAGCGACGGCTCCCGGTCGCACGTCGCCGCGGCCCGCCGCCGCCGTGGTTCTGCGAGCGCTCCTGGCAGACCATCGACTGGCGGGCGGGCCGCGGATCAGGGGCTCGCCGGCGGGACCCCGAGCGCCTGGCGGCGTTGTTCCAGGAACCGGCGCTCGACGGTGTTCGTGGCCCTGGCGGTGGCGGCGTCGTGCGCGGCAGCCGCGTCGCGGTCGCGACCGAGGCGCCGGAGCAGGTCGGCTCGCGTGGCGTGGAACAGGTGGTAGGCGTCGAGGCCCAGGGCGTCGGCCCGGCAGGGTACCCGGCCCTTCACCCCCTCCTAGGTGACCCGGCACAAAGTCGGTCCCGGTGCTCGCGATCTCCGGCGCCGTTTGGGAGAATGACAGCGACGTAATCCTCCACTTCCCCGGGAGTCGGTGTGCTCGGTCGGGTTGATGCCCAAGGC
>JALYMX010000237.1 GCA_030773495.1 Actinomycetota bacterium
GCGGTGCGGGGGCGGGGGCGGGAGGCGGCGGTGTCGGGCGCACGACGGCGCCGGCGGCGTCGAGGCGACCGTGCTGCACGAGCGTCCCGGTCCCACTGATCGGTGCCGACGAGGCCGTGAGCCGGGCCGCCACCTGGTCGGCGGTGATGCCGGGCGACGAGGCGAACGTGAGGGCGGCGGCGCCGGCGACCATGGGCGACGCCATCGACGTCCCGCTCATCAGGGCGTACCCGCCGGGGACCGTGGACACGATGGAGGTCCCGGGCGCGGCGATGTCGACCCACGCGGCCCCCCGGTTCGAGAACGACGCCAGCTTGTCATCGGCGTCGCTGGCCGCCACGGCCAGCACTCCGTCGAGCGCCGCCGGGTACTGCTTCACCTCCGACCCGTCGTTGCCGGCGGCGGCCACGACGAGGGCGCCGGCCGACCGGGCGGAAGCCACCGCCTCGGCCACCAGGTTGCTGTAGTCCCCGCCCAGCGAGAGGTTGATCACGTCGGCGCCGGCCCTCACCGCTTCGTGGATGCCCTTGGCGATGCCCGACGAGCTCCCCCACCCCTCGTCGTCGAGGACCTTGATGGACAGCACCTTGGTGTCCCAACCCATCCCGGCCACGCCCCGGCTGTTGTTGGTGGCGGCGGCGATGATGCCGGCCACGTGGGTCCCGTGGCCGTCGAGGTCGTTGGCAGTGGGGCTCACGCTGTACACGCCGCCCTGGGTCACCTTGCCGGCGAGGTCGGGATGGCCGGCGTCCACGCCGGTGTCCAGCACGGCGACCAGCACGTCCGCCCGGCCTCGGGTCACGTCCCACGCCTCGCCCGCCCGCACCCGGGTCAGGTTCCACTGCCGCACCGACGGGTTGCCGCAGCCGGCGTAACAGGGGTCGTCGGGGGCGACGGAGGCGCGGTACCGGACCTCCCGCTCCACCCAGGCCACGCGGCGGTCCGAGCGCAGGCGCCGCAGGGCGTCGCTGCCCTCGCCGGCGTCCACCTCGAGCACGTACGTGCGCGGAGCGACGGCGGAGTCGACGTCGGCGTCGACGGCGTCGGCCACGCCGGGCAGCGCCGCCTCCCCGCCGGCCAGCTTGACCACCAGGGCCTCGCCGGGCACGTGCGCCTCCGCCCCTGCTCGGGCCGGGAGGGCGGGCACGGCGAGGGCCACCATGGCGGCCACGGCCATGGCCGCCGACCGCTTCGTTTGCATCCAGCGCGTAGTCATCCCGTCTGGTATCGGCGCGCCACGGACGCGTCCGTAGCCCGGATCCAACCGGTTGGCGCCCTTGTGCGGTGGGCACAAGCGGCTGCGTGGGACGTGCGGTGACGGCGGGTCGTCGCCCCGGCGTGGCGGACCGGGTGACCGACAGCCGCGCCGTTGAAGGCCTGGTGCGGGCGGGGCTGGTGGCCCGTGGCGTGCTCCACGCCGTGGTCGGGATCCTGGCCCTTCTGGTGGCCGCCGGTCGCCAGCGCCAGGCCCCCGACAATCACGGGGCGCTGGCCGCGGTGGCCTCCCAGCCCCTCGGCAAGCTCCTGCTCGCCGCCGTCGCCGTTGGCTTCGCCGGCTACGCCCTGTGGCGCCTGCTGTCGGCCTTGCTCGACGTGGAGGGCGAGGGCGCCGGCGCCGGCGGCTGGCTGAAGCGGGCCGGTGACGCCGGCCGGGGGCTGTTCTATTGCAGCCTGGTCGTGCTGGCGCTGCGCCTCCTCACCGGGTCGAGCGGTGACGACCAGACCAAGGAGGCCGACCTGACGGCCAAGGTGCTCGCCCTGTCTGGGGGGCGGGTGGCGGTGGCGCTGGTCGGCGTGGCGGTGATCGGCGCCGGCATCTACAACGGGTACCGGGCCGTGTCAGGCAAGTACCGCAAGAAGCTGCGCACGGGGCGCTTGAGCGGCACGGCGAGGCGCTGGGTCACGAGCATGGCCACCGTCGGCCTCGGCGCCCGGATGGTGGTGTTCTGCCTGATCGGGGCGTTCCTGGTGAAGGCGGCCGTGCGCTACGACCCGAACCAGGCGGTCGGCGTCGACGGCGCCCTCGCCCGCCTGGCAGCGCGGCCCCACGGGCCCTGGTTGCTCGGCTTGGTGGCGCTGGGGCTGTTCGCCTACGGCCTCTACCTGTTCGTCGAGGCCCGCTACCGGCGGGTGCTGGACGGCTAGCCTCCCCCGTTCCCGAGTGCGCGCTCTGGAGTACATAGCGGGCCGTTTCGGCCCGCTATGTACTCCAGACCGGCCGGGGCGCTAGCGCTAGCCGAGGCCCTCGCGGGCGCTCGGCCACTCCGGGTCGGGCTGGTGCAGGTGAAGGAGCACGGCCAGGCCCCGGAACGCCCGCCCCCGGTGCGACAGCTCGGCCTTCTCGTCGGGCGTCATCTCGGCGAAGGTGCGCCCGCCGCCACCCACGGGCACGAAGACGGGGTCGTACCCGAACCCGCCGGCGCCGGCCGGCCACGTGGCGATGCGACCGTTCACCGCACCCTGGGCCACCAGCTCGCTGCCGTCGGGGAAGCAGATCATGGCGACGGTGCGGAACCGGGCCCGGCGGTCGGCCACGCCGTCGAGGGCGGTCAGCAGGCGGGCGACGTTGTCGGCGTACGTGGCGCCCTCGCCGGCGTACCGAGCCGAGCGCACGCCGGGCTGGCCGCCGAGGGCCGCCACCTCGAGCCCCGTGTCGTCGGCCACCGCCGATTCCCTCGTGGCGGCGACCACCGCCCGCGCCTTCAGGCGGGCGTTCTCCTCCAGCGTCTCCCCCGTCTCTTCCACCTCGCCCAACCGGGCGGGGCGCGGGAGCAGCTTCACGCCGGGGAGGAGGGCCCGGATCTCCTTGACCTTGTCGGGGTTGGCGGAGGCGAGGCACAGGCGGAGGCGGGCGGTCACCGGGCCGGCGGGGGCTCGGCCAGCGCCTCGGCCTGGAGGGCGATGATCTCGACGATGCCGAGGTCGGCCAACTCCAGCAGCTCGTCGAGCTCGTTGCGGGTGAACGGCAGCCCCTCGGCGGTGCCCTGCACCTCCACGAAGCGGCCCGACGACGTCATCACCACGTTCATGTCCACCTCGGCCCGCACGTCCTCGGAGTAGTCGAGGTCGAGCAGCGGGATGCCGTCGACCCTGCCGACGGAGACGGCGGCGCACGCCTCTCGCAGGGGGTGGGTGAGGGTGGCCTTGCGCTGGATGCGCCGGGTGAGGGCGTCGTGGAGGGCCACGTAGGCCCCGCAGATGGCGGCGGTGCGGGTACCACCATCCGCCTGGAGCACGTCGCAGTCGAGCACCACCTGCACCTCGCCCAGCGCGGTGAGGTCGGTGACGGCTCGCAGGCTGCGGCCGATGAGGCGCTGGATCTCCTGGGTGCGCCCGCTCTGGCGGCCCTTCACCGCCTCGCGGCTGGCCCGTTCGGTGGTCGCCCCGGGCAGCAGCGAGTACTCGGCGGTGACCCAGCCCTTGCCCGTTCCCTGCATCCAGCGGGGGACGTGCTCGTCGACCGACGCCGTGCACAGCACGCGGGTGCGCCCCATGGACACCAGCACCGACCCCGGCGCGAAGTCGGTGTAGTCGCGCTCGAAGCGCACGGCACGCAGCGCCTTGGGCGTGCGCCCGTCCCGTCGCGTGGTCGCACCGCGTACGCCTGTCACACCGTGTACGTCGCGTGCACGCGAGCCACCTCCACGGGGCCACCGTAGGTCACCGCCGCCTCGGCGGCCGACGCCGCCGGGTCGACGACGGGCCAGATGTGGGTGAGGAGCAGCCGGCGAGCGCCGGCCTGGCGCGCCATGGCCCCGGCCTGGCCGGCACTCAGGTGGCCGGGCACGTCCTCCCGGTCGGCCAGGTAGGTCGCCTCGCACAGGGCCAGGTCGACGCCGGGCCCGAGCGCCTCCAGCGACCACCGCGGCCCGGTGTCGGCGCTGTACGCCAAGGACCGCTCGCCGGCGTCGACCCGCACGGCCAGCGTCTCGGGCGGGTGGTCGGTGCGGGAGAAGCCCAGGTGCAGCCCGCCGACCTGCACCGCGTCGCCGTCGCCCACCACGTGCCACTCGAACGTGGGCCCCGGCGCCGTGGACAGCCGGGCGTCGAGGCCGGCGGGGGCGTACACCGGCACGCCGGCCCGCTCGAGCAGGTAGGCGCAGGCCACGCGGTAGCCCTCGAGGTCGGTCCAGTGGTCGGGGTGCTCGTGGGACAGCACCACGGCGTCGACGTCGCCCAGCCCGACGTGGCGCTGGAGGTTGGCCATGGTGCCCGAGCCGGCGTCGAGCCACACCGTCGTCCCCTCGCCCCGCACCAGGTAGCCGCTGCACGCACCGCCGGGGCCGGGGTAGCTGCCGCAGCAACCGAGGACGGTGACGGTCAGGCCCACGCCCACGCCTCCGCCCGGTCGAGCTCGGGACCGAGGAGGACACCGCCCAGCCGGCGGAACTCGGCCACGTCGCCGGACGACACGAACCGGTGCGCCCCCTTGCCGCCGGTGCGTCGCACCAGACCGGTCTCGTCCAGGATGGCCCGCACCTCGAACGCCGTCTCCTCGGCCGACGACACCAGCACCACCTCGCGGCCCATCACGTCGCCGATCGTGCGGGCGAGGAACGGGTAGTGGGTGCAGCCGAGCAGCAGCGTGTCGACGCCGGCGTGGCGCAGCGGCGCCAGCAGCCGCTCGGCCAACACGTGGACCTGCTCGGAGTCGGTCTCCCCCCGCTCCACGAACTCCACGAAGCCCGGGCACGCCCGGCACACCAGCTCGACCGGGAAGCGGTGGGCCACCACGGCGCGCTGGTAGGCGCCCGAGCCGATCGTGCCCGTGGTGCCGATGACGCCGACCTTGCCGTTGCGGGTGACCGCTGCCGCCGCCCGCAGCCCGGGGTCGATGACGCCGACGATGGGCACGTCGTGCTCGAAGCGCAGGAGCTCGAGGGCGGCGGCCGCCGCCGTGTTGCACGCCACCACCAGCATCTTCACGTCGTGGCGCTCGACCAGGAGGGCGGCCACCTGGCGGGCGAAGGCCCGCACCTCGTCGAGCGGGCGCGGCCCGTACGGGTAGCGGCCGGTGTCGCCGAAGTAGACCAGGTCCTCCTCGGGCAGCAGGTCGATGAGGGCCCGGGCCACCGTCAGGCCCCCGAACCCGCTGTCGAACACGCCGATGGGGCGGTCGTCCATGCCGGCCGCTCAGAAGTAGACGGTGCGCCGGGCCCGCTCGACGACCTGGTCGAGGTCGCCCGTCCACGCCCCCGTGGAGAGGTACTTCCAGCCGGCGTCGGGGACGACGGCGACGACCACGGCGTTGTCGGCCTCCTTGGCCGCCCGCGCCGCCCCGGCGAACACGGCGCCGGACGAGATGCCGGCGAACACGCCGGCATCGAGCAGCCGCCGCACCCACTCCACCGACTCGCGGGGGCGGACGATGGTCTTGCGGTCGAGCAGGTCGGTGCCGCCCTCGGCGAGGAAGATGGGAGGGACGAAGCCCTCGTCGAAGTTCTTGAGGCCGTCGACCATCTCGCCGGCGGGCGGCTCCACCGCCCACACCCGCACGTCGGGGTTGCGCTCCTTGAGGAAGCGGCCGGCGCCGAGCAGCGTCCCGCTGGTGCCGAGCCCGGCGACCAGGTGGGTGATCTCCGGGCAGTCCCGCCAGATCTCGGGGCCGGTGCCCTCGTAGTGGGCGCGGGGGTTGGCGTCGTTGCCGTACTGGAACGGGAACCACCACTCCGGGTGCTCACCGGCGAGGCGCTGCGCCACCCGCATGGCGCCGTTCGAGCCCTCCGAGGCCGGCGAGGAGACGATCTCGGCCCCCCACACGGCCAGCAGCTGCCGGCGCTCCTCGGAGACGTTCTCGGGCAGCACCACCTTGAGCCGGTAGCCCTTGACCCTCGCCACCATGGCCAGGCCGATGCCCGTGTTGCCCGACGTCGACTCGATGATCGTGCCGCCCGGCGCCAGCGTGCCGTCCTTCTCGGCCTCCTGCACCATGGCCAGGGCCACGCGGTCCTTCACGGACCCGCCGGGGTTCTGGCCCTCCAGCTTGGCCAGGATGCGCGACGTCGGGTTGGGGCTGAGGCGGGAGACGTCGACGAGGGGGGTGTCGCCGATGAGGTCGAGGATGCTGGCGTAGACGGCCACGGGCGCTACGCCGAACCCCCGGCCACGGCGGGAAGGATGGAGATCACGTCGTCGTCGGACACCTTCGTCTCGAGCTTGTCGAGGTAGCGCACGTCGTCGTCGTTGCGGTAGACGTTGACGAAGCGGTGCAGCGCTCCCTCGTCGGTGACCACCTGACCGGCCAGGTTGGGGAACTGCCGGACCACGTCATCCAGCACCTCGCCGACGGTCTCGCCGTTGGCCTTCACCGACGCCTGGCCGCCGGCGTGCTGGCGCAGGATGGTTGGCAGGCGCACTTCGACCGGCACGGGACCTCCCTGGGGCTGGCGGCCGGGACGCGATGATCCTACCGGCGGGCGGCGGCGCTCAGCGCAGCTCCCCCACCACCACCGGCTCCTCGTCGACCACGCCGTCGACGATGCGGAACGAGCGCACGACCGGCTCGGCGGCCATGAGCGAGACCAGCACGTAGTGCCAGCCCGGGTCCGGCGCCTGGGCCACGTCGGTGGGCGAGGGGTAGGCCGCCGTGTGGGTGTGGGAGTGGAACACCCCCACGATCTCGAGGCCGCGGGCCTCGGCGTCGCGGTCGGCCCGGAGGTGCTGGAGAGGGTCCACCCGGTACAGCCGGGCCGACGCCTCCACGTTGCGCGTCGGGTAGCACACGGTGGCCTCGGCCGGGTCGGGGGTGCCGCCCAGCAGCCCGCAGCCCTCCTCGGGGAGGCATTCGAGGCAGTGGGCCACCATCTGGCGGTGCACGTCGGGAGCGAGGCGCAGCATCGGGGGGCGCAGGGTAGGCCAGGTAGCCTCGCCCCGCCATGCCGCCCAAGGGAACGCGCCCCGTCGCCCAGAACCGCAAGGCCCGGCACGACTACGAGGTGCTCGAGACCTTCGAGTGCGGCATCGCCCTGCGGGGCAGCGAGGTGAAGTCGCTGCGCGACGGGAAGGTCCAGCTGCGCGAGGCGTACGCCCGCGTCGACGACGGCGAGGTGTGGCTGCACGGGGTGCACGTGTCGCCCTACGCCATGGCCACCGGCTTCGGGGCCCACGACCCCGAGCGCCCCCGCAAGCTGCTCCTCCACCGGCGGGAGATCGACGAGCTGCGGGCCCGCACCCACCAGGACGGGCTGGCCCTGGTGCCGCTGTCGGTGTACTTCAAGGACGGGCGGGCCAAGGTGGAGCTGGGCCTGGCCCGGGGACGCAAGACCTACGACAAGCGCCACGCCATCGCCGCGCGCGACGCGGCGCGAGAGGTCGAGCGGGCGGCGGGCCGGGCCCGGCGGGAACGGTACTGAGCGGCCCGGGGTTACACTGGTCGGTCAAACGACAAGGGGGTGAAGGGCTTCGACTTCGGTCGTCGAGGCAGGAGAAGCGAGCCGTGGTCTCCGGAGCCACGTTAAAGAGCCGGAACCAAAAACAAGCGCCGAAGACAACTTCGCGCTCGCTGCCTAAACCACAGCGACGTCGGCCCGGTCCCAGCCCCGCGGATCGGATGCCGGCGCCATCCAGTGGGGCTAACCCGCCGGCGTCGTCAGCGCACCGGCGGGGACAACTCAGCTGACTGGGGCCTCCCGCCGGTGCCGGTGGCGAGCGGGAGGCCCGAGATCCCGACACCGGCTGCGCTCGGAGAAGTCCTGCTGAGAAACCGAAGGACGCGGGTTCGATTCCCGCCACCTCCACCAACCAACCACCACTCGTGCGCGCCAGGCGGCCGTCAGTCGCAGGCGACGGCCGCGATCCTGCCGCGGCCTCGCGAAACGAGGCGATGTCCCCCCAGGCGTCCGGCTCGTCGAGCGGATGATCGTCGTAGGCGGCGTAGGCAGCGTCTCGCCCTGCCGCCCTGTGGCGGGCGATCAGCGCGGCGAGGGCCTCGTCGAACAGGGCGGCGTCGTTGGCGCCGTGGCGAAGACGCCGGGCGTCGCCGAGAAGGGCGGCGTCGACCGTCGTGCTGATCCGGGTGCGGGCCATTGCCATGAAATTGGCGTGGGTATGCAAGCCCTTGGTCGTCGTCCGCACCCGGCGCACCCACAGCCGACGGGCCGCCCCTCAGGGGCGGCCCGTGGCGTCGGTCGGGAGCGGACGGCTCAGCGATGGGTCAGCCGCTGAGCGCCGCCATCGCCACCACCGGCTTGTTGAGCTTGAGGGCGCCGGTGGAGCCGGCGAAGCGGGCGTCGCCGAAGGCGAAGATGCCGCCGTCGGACGCCACCAGCCAGTAGCCGTCGCCGGAGGGCGTGGACGCCATCCCGACGATGGGCTGGGCCAGCTTGATAGCCCCGGTGGAGCCGTGGAAGCGGGCGTCGCCGAAGGCGAAGATCCCGCCGTCCGATGCGACGAGCCAGTAGCCGTTGCCCGAGGGCGTGGGCGCGGAGCCGACGATGGGCTGGTTGAGCGTGATGGCGCCCGTGGAGCCGTGGAAGCGGGCGTCGCCGAAGGCGAAGATCCCGCCGTCGGAGGCCACCAGCCAGTACCCGCTGCGGGCGGCGGCCGGCGCCTCGTCGTCGTCGACGATGGTGGCCACGCCGCGGGCCTTCGCCACGGTGGCGTTGACCGGCCTGGAGAGATTCACGCTGAACGTCTCGTTGCCCTCCACCTGGGTGTCGCCCCGCCCCACGATGGTGATCGTCGCCGTGGTCTGCCCCGCCGGGATCGACACGCTCCCCGCCGCCGACACGAAGTCGGCGGCGCCGGCCGAGCCGGCCACGGTCGCGTAGTCGACGCTGACCACCCGGCCGCTGGGCGCCGAGAGCGACACCGTGAAGGTGGCCGACGCCGCCTCCTGCACGGACACGTCGTTGATCGACAGCGACGGGGTGACGTCGTCGTCCACGATGGTGCCCGTGGCCTCGCCGTCGCCGATGCCGGCGTTGGTGGCTCCCGACAGCGTGACGGTGAACGTCTCGTCGGCCTCGTCGAGGGTGTCGGCGACGACGGGCACGGTGAACGTCTTGCTCGTCTCGGTGGCGGCCAGGGTGACCGTCCGCGTGGTCGCCGCGTAGTCGGCCGGCGCCGTGGCGGTGCCGTCGGCCGTGGCGACGTTCACGGTGACCTGCCGCGAGGCGTCGCCCGTGCGGGTCACGGTGAACACGGCGTTGGTCGTCCCCGTGCTGCCCTCGGTCACCGTGACGTCGGCCACGGCAAGCGACGCCGCGTCGTCGTCTTCGATGATCGTGGCCACGGCCTGGGCGTCGGCGATCGTGGCGTTGACGGCCGCCGAGAGGTTCAGCAGGAACGTCTCGTCGTCCTCGTCGAGCGTGTCGCCGGTGACGGCGACCTCGACCGTGGCGCTGGTCTGGCCGGCGGGCAAGGTGAGCGTGCCGGAGGCCGCCGTGTAGTCGCGGCCGGCGGTGGCGGTGCCGTCGGCCGTGGCGTAGTTCACCGTCACCTCACGCCCGCTGCCGGCGGACAGGGTGACGGTGAAGGCCGCCGTGGCCGTCGAGTCGCCCTCGGCCACGCTGACGTCGGCGACGGCCAGCGCCGGCATGGCGTCGTCGTCGGTGATGGTGGCGGTGCCCTGGCCGTCGGCCACGGTGGCGTTGACGGCGCCGGACAGGTTCAGCAGGAACGTCTCGTCGTCCTCGTCGACGGTGTCGGCGGTGACGGTGACGGCCACCGTGCGGGTCGTCTCGCCGGGGGCGAAGGTGAGGGTGCCGCTGGCCGCCGTGTAGTCGCTGCCGGCGGTGGCGGTGCCGTTGGCCGTGGCGTGGTTCACGGTGACCTGGCGCCCGCTGGCCGCCGAGAGGGCGACGGTGAAGGTCGCCGTGGCCGTGCCGGTGTTGCCCTCGACCACGGTGGCGTCGGCCACCGACAAGGTGGGGGCGACGTCGTTGTCGACGATGGTCCCCACCGCCTCGCCGTCCTCGATGGTGGCGTTGGCGCCGGCGGTCAGGGTGACGGTGAAGGTCTCGTCGTCCTCGTCCACGGTGTCGCCCACGACGGGGACGGTGATGGTGCCCTCCGTCTGGCCGGCCGGGAACGTGAGCGTTCCCGTGGTCGTGGTGAAGTCGCCGCCGGCGCCGGCCGTGCCCGCCGTGGTGGCGTAGGTCACGGTCACCTCCTGCCCGGAGGCGGGCAGCAGGCGGACGGTGAACACGGCATTGGCGGTGCCCGTGTCGGGCTCGGTCACCTGCGCGTCGTCGATGGACACCATCGGCGCGCCGTCGTCGTCGACGATCGTCCCGACCCCCTCGCCGTCGCCGATGGTGGCGTTCACCGCGCCCGACAGGGTGACGAGGAAGGTCTCGGCCGCCTCGTCGGTGGCGTCTCCCGCGATCGTCACGTCGAAGGTGGCGCTGGTCCGACCGGCCGGGAACGAGAGCGTGCCGGAGGTCGTGGTGTAGTCGGCACCGGCCGCGGCCGTCCCCCCGCCGGTGGCGTAGGCGACGGTGACGTCCCGGCCACTGGCCGGCGACAGGGTGACCGTGAAGGTCGCCGTGGTCGTGGCCCCGGTGCCCTCCTCCAAGGTCACGTCGTTGACCGAGAGCGACGGCGGGCCGTCGTCGTCGGTGATGGTGGCGGTGCCCTGGGCGTCGGCGACGGTGGCGTTGACGGCGCCTGACAGGTTCAGCAGGATCGTCTCGTCGTCCTCGTCGACGGTGTCGCCGACCACGGCCACCGAGACGTCGCGGGTCGTCTGGCCCGGGGCGAACTTCAACGTCCCCGACGCCGCCGTGTAGTCGGTTGCGGCCGTGGCCGTCCCCCCGCCCGTGGCGTAGGCGACGGTGACGTCCCGGCCGCTGGCCGGCGAAAGGGTCACGCGGAAGGTGGCGGCCGTGGTGCCCTCGTTCCCCTCGCCGACGGTGACGTCGGCGATCGACAGCGCGGGCGCGGCGTCGTTGTCGATGATGGTGCCCACGCCCTGGGCGTCGGCGATCTCGGCGTTCACGGCGGCCGACAGGTTGAGCGTGAACGTCTCGTCGTCCTCGTCGAGGACGTCGGCGGTCACGGGGACCGTCACCGTCTTCGTGATCTCCCCTGCGGCGAACGAGAGGGTGCCGACCCGCGCCTCGTAGTCACCCGGCGTGCGCGCCGTCCCGTCGGCGGTGGTGTAGGCCACGGTGACCGGCTGCGTCGCCGCCGCGCTCAGGGACACGGTGAAGGACGCCTGGACCGAGGCGGAGTCTCCCTCGGTGACGCTGGTGTCGCCCACCGAGAGGGCGACCGGGGGCCCGTCGTCGTTGAGGATGGTCCCCACGCCCCGCCCGTCGGCGATGGTGGCGTTGCTCGGGACCGAGAGGTCGACGAAGAACGTCTCGGCGGGCTCGGCGAAGTCGTCACCGACGACGGTGACGGTGACCGTCTCTGCCGTGTCCCCGGGGACGAAGGTGAGCAGTCCCGTCCCCGCCACGTAGTCGCCGGGGGTGACGGCGGTGCCGTCGGCCGTTGCGTAGGCCACCGTGACCGGCTGGGCGCTGGCCGGCGTGAGCGTGACGGTGAAGGTGAAGGCCGTCGTCCCGTCACCCTCGAGGGCGGTGACGTCGGTGATCGACAGCGACGAGCCGGCGTCGTCGTCGGTGATCGTGCCCGTGGCCTGCCCGTCGGCCACCACGGCGTTGGTGGCGCCGGACAGGTTGACCAGGAAGGTCTCGTCGGGCTCGTCGACCGTGTCGTTGAGGACGGGCACCGCGCAGGCCCCCGTGGTCACCCCCGGGTTGATGGTCACGGTGGCGTTCACCGCCGTGTAGTCGCTGCCCGCCGTCGCCGTCCCGTTGGCCGTCGCGCACTTGACGCTGACCGTCTTGCCGCTGGCCGGGGCCAGCGTCACCGTGAAGCTCGCCGTCCCCCCGTCTTCGGACACCGTCACGTCGCCCACGGAGAGCGCCGGGGGGCCGTCGTCGTCGGTGATGGTCGCCGTGCCCGTGCCGCGCCCGGTGGTGATGGTGGCATTGGTAGGCGACGACAAGGTGAGCGAGAAGGTCTCGTCGGCCTCGTCGGCGGTGTCGTCGTTCACCGTGACCTCGACGGTCCTGCTGGTCTGGCCCGGCTCGAAGGTCAGCGTCCCGCTGGCCGCGGTGTAGTCGGTGCCGGCCGTGGCCGTGCCGTTGGCCGTGGCGTAGGCGACGGTGACGGGCTTCTCGCTCCGGGCCGACAGCGTGACGGTGAAGGTGACCGGGACGGCGTCCGACTCGAGGACGGGGTTCGGCGTCCCGTTGTCCACGGACAGGCGCGGGGGAGCGTCGTCGTCGAGGATGGTGCCCAGCCCCTGGCCGTCGGCGATGGTGGTGCCCGTGGCGTTGGCAAGGTTGAGCGTGAAGGTCTCGTCGAGCTCGTCGACGGTGTCGCCCGTCACCCGCACGCTGACCGTCTTGCTCGTCTGGTTGGGGTTGAAGACCAGCGTCCCGCTGGCCGCCGTGTAGTCCGAGCCGGCGGTGGCGGTGCCGTTGGCCGTCGAGTAGTCGACGGTGACCACCGTGGTGGCGGCGGCCGAGAGCGAGACGGTGAACTTGAAGTCGGTGCCGCCGCTGTTCCCCTCCGTGCCCGTCACGTCGTTCACCGACACGGTGTGGCTCGACGCCCAGGCCCGCTGGGCGGTGGCCGCAGGGAGGGCCACGCCGGCCACCAGGGCCAGGGTGACGACCACGGCGAGGGCGGCGGACAGGCGAGCGGCAGGGGTACGACGCGACATGGATGTGGACCTCGGGGTCTCTCGGGAGTCGGGCGGAGGAGGAGCGGGCGCGGCAGAGCACGCCGCAGGATCAACGAACGCCTAGTCCCGAAACTAGCGCGAGTCGCCCCATGTCCCTTCCTTCGGCGCGCGAGGGGCACGACTTGAACGGTTTCTGGCGGAACGTGCGAACGCCGCGGTCAGGAACAGCAGGTGTCGGCCAACGACTCCGCCCGCCAGGTGCGCACCGCCTCGGCGCCGGCCAGGGCGGCGATGCCCAGCCCGGCCAGCGGGTCCGCCCACCACCACCCGAAGGCGGCGTTGGCCCCGAGCCCGACGACGAGCACGCCGGAGAGGAGGGCGCACAGGTTGGTCTGGGCGGCGTCGGCCTCCACGGCGCGCGAGCCCAGGGCGGGCGCCAGGCGGCGCTTGGCCCGGGCCAGCACGGGCATCACCAGGAGCGAGAGGGTGGCCAGCACCAGCCCGGGGACGCTGACCTCGGGGCGGCTGCCGGCGAGGAGGTCCCGCGACGACTCCACGGCCACGTACACGGCCAGGGCGAGGAAGCTCAAGGCGATGGCCCGGGTGGCCTGGCGGTCACTGTCCTGCATGCACCCGCCCCGGTGCTCCTGGCGCAGCCGCCAGGCGAGGACCAAGGCGGCCGACACCTCGATGCCCGAGTCGAGACCGAACCCCACGAGGCTGACCGACCCGGCGGCCACGCCGGCGAGCACGGCCACGACGCCCTCCACCCCGTTCCACGCCAGGGTGACCACGTTGAGCCGGCGGGCCCGCCCCACGGCCGCCTCCCGCGCCGACCTCCCCGCCACGGGTGGCGGTGCCTCGACAGGGGCAACGCGATGCTCCACGTCCTCCATGATGCAGCGGGAGCGAGGCTATCGGGGAGGCCGGCGAGCGGCGGAGTGGTCCCGCTGCTGGCAGGATGGGGGCGTGGGCCTCAGCGTGTGGATCGACCAGGACCTGTGCACCGGCGACGGACTGTGCGTCGACCACTGCCCGGAGGTCTTCGTGCTCCTCGAGGACGGCATCGCCTACGTGTGCGAGGGGGGCATGGTCCACAACGACCCCGGCATGTCCGAGGGACTGGCCGCCGTGCCGCCCGGGCGGGAGCTCGCCGTGGTCCACGCCGCCGAAGACTGCCCTGGCGAGTGCATCTTCATCGAGGGCGACTAAGGGCCCGGCGTTCTCCGATGCCTCAGGCCCGCCTGCCGGGCCTGAGGCTTCAGAGAGGGTTGGTCGCCGGCCGGCGGGCGACGCACGC
This sequence comes from Actinomycetota bacterium, assembly GCA_030773495.1. Classification (GTDB taxonomy): domain Bacteria; phylum Actinomycetota; class Acidimicrobiia; order Acidimicrobiales; genus JALYMX01. Next base: position 13,941 of record JALYMX010000237.1, read on the forward strand.
GCGGAGGAGCCGCCCCGAAGGGCGGCTCCTTCGCGTCACGGGAGGTGGTTGGCTAGACGATCTCGCGATCGCGGACGACGACTTCGTCGCGTCGTCCGTACGGACTGCGGCTGCTCCAGAACAGCATCGAGGCCAGCAGGCCGATGCCGCCGACGATCATCAGGATCACCCCGACGGTGTCGAGGTCGATGCCCTCGGCCGACACCTCGACGGCGAACGCCAGGATCGCACCGACGGCGATGAGGAACACGCTCACGCCGATACCCATGCAACTCACCTCCTCCTGAGGCTCTGGCCGCCCCCGGGACCTTCTTCAGTACGGGGAGTTGTTGCCCACTTACTCCGCGTGGCAAACGCCATCGGGGCGGGCCTGGCCGGCGGCGCCGGCGGCCACGGCGAGGTCGGCGACGAACCCGCGCAGCTGCTCCCGCCGGGCCCGCTCGTCGGGGGCGCGGAGGATCGACGACGGGTGCACGGTGGCCAGCGCCAGCGGCTCCCTGTCCCACTCCACGAACCGCCCCCGGTCCCGGGTCACGCGGAACGCGGGCCCGAGGAGGGCCTGGGCGGCGGTCGCACCGAGGCACACCACGACCCGGGGGGCGACCAGGTCGATCTCCCGCTCCACCCATGGCCGGCAGGCCCGCACCTCGGCGGCGTTGGGCTTCTGGTGCAGCCGGCGCTTGCCCGCCGGCCGCCACTTGAAGTGCTTCACCGAGTTGGTGACGTAGGCCTGGTCGCGGTCGATGCCGGCCTCGGTGAGCGCCCGGTCGAGCAGGGCGCCGGCCGGGCCGACGAAGGGCTCCCCCTCGACGTCCTCCCGGTCCCCGGGCTGCTCGCCCACCAGCATGACGGCGGCGGGCACCGGCCCCCGCCCGAACACGGTCTGCGTGGCATCGCGGTACAGGTCGCACGCCTGGCAGCCGGCGGCGATGGCCCGCAGCTCGTCGAGCCCGGCGGTGGGTGGGATCAGGTCGGCGGCGGTGCCCATGGCCCTCCCCTACCCAACCAGGGCGGTGGTCAGCGGGGCAGGTGGAGCAGCGGGTCGACGGGGACGCCGTTGATCCGGACCTCGAAGTGGAGGTGCGGGCCCGTCGAGAACCCGGTGGACCCGACCGCGCCGATGACCTGGCCGGCGGCCACGACCGTCCCCGGCATCACCGAGATGGCGCTCTGGTGGGCGTAGAGCGTCCCCACGGACCCGCCGTGGTCGATGATCGTCGTGTCGCCGTAGCCGCCGCGCGGGCCGGCGAAGACCACCGTGCCTGCCGCCGCGGCGCGGATGGGCGTCCCCATGCCGGCGCCGAAATCGACGCCGTCGTGCATGCGCGGCGTGCCGAAGATGGGGTGCACCCGGGGACCGAACAGGGACGTGACGCGGGCTCCGGGCGCCGGCGAGGCCAAGGCGACGGCGCCGGGGAGGGCGCCCACCAACGGGGCGGGGCGGCCCACCTGCACGCCCTGCAGCAGGGCGGCGACCGTCGACGACTCGGCCCGGAGGGCGGCGATCTGGGCCTCGAACTCGTCGCGCCGCCGGCGGACCTCGTCGAGCAGCTCGGCCTGTCGCACCTCCTCGGCCACCGCCTCGGCGTGCACGGCCTCCCGCTGGGCCCGCAGCCCCTCCAGCTCGGCGAGGCGGTTGACCACGACGTCGCGCTGGGCCTTGGCGGCGTCCTTGCGGGACTCCACGGCCCCCTGCAGCTGCTTGGTGGCGTCCCGCAGCTCGGTGTAGCGCTGCACGGCGTTGCGCTGCACCTCGACGACGGTCTTGAGGTAGCCGGCGGAGGCGGCGATCTCCCGCATGTTGCCGGCGCGGAGCATGGCGTCGGCGGCGTGGGAGGTGGGGTTGGCGATGTACGCGGCCACCGCCCGATCGCGCAGCTCGGCATGCTCCCGGGCGAGCCGCTCCCCGGCCAGGGCGAGCTGGGTCTGCGCCCGCACGAAGTCCGACTGCACCTCCTCGAGGCGGGCCTCGGCGGCCCGGGCCTCCACCTCCACGGTCTCCACCTGGCCGGCGACCTCGGCCACCCGGGCGTCCAGCTGGCGGCGGCGGGCGTGGGCGGCGTCGAGGCGGTCGAGCAGGGCGGCTTCCTCGGCCGACGCCTCGGCGACCTCCTCACGCAGGGTGCGCAGCTCGGCCTTGATCTCGCCCTGGCGCTCGACCTGCTGCTGAGGCGTGCCGGCGCCGGCGGGGGCCATCGGCGCCGCCGCGCCGAGGAGCGCGACGAGGGCCAGGGTCAGGGCGCGCCGGGGCACCCACTCCAATCGACGCCGGCCGGGGGCGTCCTTGAGGGGAGATCAGCGGTTGAGGAGATCAGACGTCGAGGAAGCGGCGCACGGCGAACGCCGACCCCACGGCGCCGATCACGGCGCCGGCCACCAGCACGAAGATCCCCGTGCCGATCACGTCGCCGGCCGGCGGCAGCAGCTGGTTGCCCAGCACGTTGTCGCCCACCGCCCCGGCCAGCAGGTTGCGCACCAGGGCGACGACGGCGAAGGCGGCCGTGGCGCCCACGACCCCCTGGATCATGCCCTCGAGCATGAACGGCACCCGGATGAACCAGTTGGTGGCGCCGACCAGCTTCATCACCGCCACCTCCCGCCGCCGGGCGTAGATGGCCATCTGGATGGTGTTGAGGATGAGCAGGACGGCCGACAGCAGGAGCACGCCGGCCACCGACACGATGCCGATCTGGAGGGCGCGGGTGACCTTGAGCAGGGTGTCCACCACCTCGCGGGCGAACACCACCTCCTTCACCCCGGGCCGCTTCTCGAACCGGCTGCCCACCACGTCGACGAACTCGGCCCGCTTGGGGACGACCCGGTAGGACGGCGGCAGGTCCGTCGGCTCCACGGTCTCGACCAGGTCGGGCGAGCTGGCGAACATCTCCTTGAACTCTCCGAACGCCTCGTTCTGGTCCACGTAGTCGAAGCGCTTGACCTCCGGCATCTGGGCCAGCTCGCGCTCGACCGCCTCGCTCTGCTCGGGCGTGGCCTCGGGGAGCATGAACACCGACAGCTCCACGCCGCCCCGCCACTGGAGGCTGGCCTTGGACACCCCCTGCTTGAGCAGCAGCGCCCCGCCGACGAGTGACAGCGAGACGGCCACCGTGAGCACGGCCGCCGCCGTCATGAGCACGTTGCGGCGCAGGTTGCTCGCCGTCTCGCGAACCACGTAGTCGAAGCTCACTGCCATCAGTCGCGGATCTCCTGGTCGGTGGCGCCCTTCGGCGCGCGGTGGTGCCGGACGGCAGCCCGTGCGCCGCGGCCGAGCACGGCGAAGCGGGCCACGCGCCACATGTGGTCGAGGGCGAGGGTGAGGACGACGGCCACGGCCAGCAGGGCCAGCCCGGCCGCCCACAGGGCGCCTCGGGACGAGTCGCCCAGCGGCGACACCGGCGTGACCCGGCCGTCGGCGCCGACGTGCAAGGTGGCGTGGGAGGTGGCGCCGGCGTCCGGCACGGCGAGGGCGACGGC
>JALYMX010000238.1 GCA_030773495.1 Actinomycetota bacterium
GCTGGGGCGGGCGCCGGCGGCCGGCGGGTGGTCGGCGGCGACCGTGGTCGCCCACCTGGCCGACGCCGAGCTGGTCTACAGCGTGCGGGTGCGCCTCGTGCTCACCGCCGAGCGGCCGTGGCTCGTGGCGTTCGCCGAGGAGCCGTGGGCCGAGCGCTTCGCCCCCCTCGAGCCCGATGTCCGGGAGTCGCTGCAGCGGTGGCGGCTCCTGCGCGACGGCAACGTGCGGCTGTTCGAGTCGCTGACCGACGAGGAGTGGGCCCGCGAGGGCGTGCACGAGGAACGGGGGACGCTCAGCGTCGCCGCCATCGCCGACCTGCTGGCCGCCCACGACCGGGAACACCTCGACCAGATCCGCCGGGCCCTGTCCGACTGACCCTCTTTCCCGTCTCGAGTACATGGCGGGCCGAAAAGGCCCGCCATGTACTCGAGACCGGAGGTCGACGCACTACGAGGCGGTGGCCGGCGCCTTCGGCTTCTTCGGCGGCACGCCCACCTTGGGGGAGGGCACCGCCGTCTCCGGCCAGCGCCGGCGGCTCACGACGGACAGCTTGCGCAGCAGGGCGATGGCGCCCGGGTCGTCGTCGCCTGGCCGGCCCTCGATGGTGCCGTCCTCGAGCATCTTCACGATGATCTCCCGGCCCACGTCGGTGCGGACGATGGTGAGCGTCCAGTCGTTGAACGCCCCGATGCCGCCCGTGGAGATGTCGGCGTGCTCGGCGGCGAAGTCGGGGCACAGCTTGCAGCCCTCGCGCGTCCACGCGTGGCACTCCTTCAGCGGGACCTCGTGGTAGTCGCCGTTGCGCATCCAGATCTGCAGCACGCCCTTGATGTTCATCTTGGCGATGTCGGCGCGCTTCAGGCCGTACCTGGCCTCGAGGAGCTCCTCGAAGATGGCGTCGTCGAAGGTCTTGGAGCACAGCAGCCCGATGTTGAGGGCGAAGCGCCGCGCCGGCTTGCCCGCCTTGCGCACGGCCAGCATGGGCGGTACCGACGATTGGCAGCTCATGCCCACCAGGGCCAGCCGCTCGGCGCCGCCGGCGACGGCGGCGCCGTAGGCGAGCGTGTTGGCCGAATACGTGTAGCGGCTGCCCGCCGAGGCCAGGATCTCCTCCCGGGTGCGGGCCACGCCGGGCACCGCCTTCCAGCTCGCGCCGTCCCCCTCGAGGTACGACACCAGGGCGGCGTCGATGTAGCCGTGGTCGAGGGCCCACAGCAGGATGGCCGACACCAGCCCGCCATCCTGGCCCCGGGCGTGGATCTCGGGGTCGACGGCCCGGGCGAGGATGATGTCCTTGGAGATCCCCTCCATCTCGTCCGGGTGGCGGGTGCGCCCGAACAGGTGGGTGTCGATCTGGGGCTCCCAGTCGCGGAACCGGGGGCAGGCCCGGGTGCAGGAGGTGCAGCCCTTCTCCCCGTGCACGCAGTTGGCCGGGCCGAGCTCCTCCTCGAGGTGGAAGGGGCGGTACACGCCGTCGGCGTCGTTGTAGCCGAGCACGTCGTGCGGGCAGGCCACCACACAGCCGGCGCACCCCGTGCACAGCCCGGTGGTGACCACCTGGGAGAACAGCTCTTTCCACTGCGGGGTCCAGCGCCCCGCGCCGGAACCGGCAGCCATGAGGGGAATTTTACGTGGACGCCGGCGCTACCTTGCCGGGCCCATGCCCGAGCTGCCCGAGGTCGAGGCGTACCGGAGCCTCGCCGAGCGCGCCCTGGGGCGGACGGTGGCCGCCGTCGAGGCGCCCGACGGGTGGTTCCTCAAGCGCGGTGCCGACGCCGCCGCCCTGGCTGCCGCCCTCACCGGCCAGCTGCTCACGGCGGCCCGCCGGCGGGGCAAGCTCCTGCTGCTCGACACGTCGGGCGGGCCCGTGCTGGGCCTGCGCTTCGGCATGACCGGGCGCCTGCTGGTCGACGGCCGGGCCGGCGTCGACCGCCTGCTCTACTCGAGCGGGCGGGAGCTGGAGGCGTGGGACCGCTTCGCCCTGCGCTTCGCCGACGGCGGCGACCTGCGCCTGCGCGACCCGCGCCGGCTGGGCGGCGTGTTCCTCGACCCCGACGAATCGGCTCTCGGGGTCGACGCCCTGGCCGTGACACCCGCCGGCCTGGGCGCTGCCCTCGGCACCAGCACCGCACCGTTGAAGGCCCGGCTCATGGACCAGGCCCACCTGGCCGGCGTGGGCAACCTGGTGGCCGACGAGACGCTGTGGCGGGCCGGGCTCGACCCTCGTCGCCCCGCCTCGTCGCTCACCCCGGCCGAGCTGCGCCGGCTCCACCGGCACCTGCGCGAGACGATGGCCGCTCTCATGGCCGCCGGTGGATCCCACGCCGGCGACCTCATGCCGGCACGGGTGGCCGGCGGGCTGTGTCCACGGGACGGCGCCCCGTTGGCCCGGGGCAGGGTCGGGGGGCGCACCACGTGGTGGTGCCCGCTCCACCAGCGCTGACCTGCCTGTCAACGACCAATTGCACGAGACACGAGCTCTCGAACAGCGGCTGCCGATTCCGCCGCGAGGGCCGCTTCGGCCAGCACGCGCGCGTCGTCGATGGCGACCGCTCGCACGGCCTGCTTCACGGCGGCGATGGCGTTGGGGCGGACCGACAGGGCCCTCACCCCGAGCCCGAGAAGCACCGGGATGGCGAGATGGTCGGATGCCAGCTCGCCCACCACCTCGACCCCCGGGTGGCGGTGCCCGGTGCCGGCGGCGGTCACCTCCCCGATCAGTCGCAGCACCGCGGGGTGCAGCCCATCGGCGAGGCCGGCGACGGCGGCGTTGGCCCGGTCGGCGGCCAGCGTGTACTGGGTGAGGTCGTTGGACCCGACGGCGAAGAAGTCCACCACGGGGGCGAACGCTCTGGCGGTGAGCGCGGCGGCCGGAACCTCCACGGTGATGCCGACCTCGAGCCCGCCCCCTGCTTTGTTCCCCGACGCCGCCCTCCTCGCGGAGTCGAGGCAGGCGCGCGCCCGGTGCAGCTCCTCGACGGTGGTCACCATCGGGAACATGACCCGCACACGACGTTCGTGCGCCAGCCGGGCGATGGCCCGCAACTGGGTGGCGAAGAGGTCAGGCGAGGCAAGGGTGAGCCGGATGCCCCGGTTGCCCAGTGCCGGGTTGGGCTCCGGCTCGGCGCCCCACGCCGGGACGTCGGCACCGAGATCCAGCGTCCGCACGACGAGTGGGCGGTCGCCGATGGCCTCGGCCACCCGACGGTAGGCGTCGTACTGCTCCTGCTCGCCCGGCGGCTCCGTGCGGTTCAAGAAGGCGAACTCCGTGCGCAGCATCCCGACCCCGTCGGCGCCTTCGCGCACCGCCACGGCGGCGTCCTCGGGGTTGGCGACGTTCGCCAACACCGAGACGGGGTGCTCGTCACGGGTCCGCGCGGGACCGGCCGCGAGCACACGCGCCTCGTCGCGTTGTCGGATAGCGGCACGGTGACGGGCACGGGCCGCTTCCACCAGTGTGGTGGGCGGGGCCACGTGCACCGTTCCGGCATCACCGTCGACGAGGACGAGCGTGCCGGTCGGCACCTCGAGGATGTCAGGCCCCAGGCCGGTGACTGCAGGCATCCCGCGCGAGCGGGCCAGGATCGCCGCGTGGGACAAGGGGGCACCCGCCGCCGTCACCACCGCCCGCACCGCCTCGACGTCGAACGCCATCACGTCGCCTGGGCTGACATCGCCCGCAACGAAGACGCCGTGCGCCTGCGGTGGGGGCGGGGTGTCTCCCGTTCGGAAGCCAGGGACAGGGCTCGGGTGGATCACCGGGCCGACGCCGACACCTGGCGACGTGGCGACCCCGACCAGGAGGCGACTCGTCGGCGTGGTCGGCTCCTCCGAGCGCTCGTGGGCGCCAACCACCTCGAGTCTCCTTGCCGTCCGGGAGCAGGGATGTTGTCAGAGCGACGGCGCCGGCGTCCATCGCGCGGCGCATCGCAACCGACCGCCGGTGCATCATCGAGGGATGGGCACGGACGTGTTGTACCTCCGGGACGCGTCGCTGCGGTCGTTCGAGGCCGCCGTGGTGGATGTGGGGGATGGCGGCGTCGCACTCGACCGCACGGCGTTCTATGCGACAGGCGGGGGCCAGCCTCACGATACCGGCGTTCTGCGATGGGAGGCCGGCGAGGCGCCCGTCGTCGACGTCCGCAAGCGTGGTGACGTGGTGTGGCACGCCCTCGACGGCCCGCTCCCCGCGGTGGGGACGGCGGTGAGCGGCCACATCG
>JALYMX010000239.1 GCA_030773495.1 Actinomycetota bacterium
CCCACGAACAGGGCCCGGCCGCCGGCGGCCGACAGCACGCTGCGGTCGAGGCGGGCGGGGATGGGCCACGCCTTGTGGGGCGCCTCGGCCACCGCCCGCTGGCCCAGGGTGGCCCGCACGTGGGCCCGGGACAGCAGGTCGACCCACTGCTGCTTCATGACCCGGGTGCTGACCCCCGCCGTCCGCTGGATCCCGAAGCCCACGTTGGCCCGCCCGGGGCCGAGCGGGAACGACCACGCGTACCCAGGGAGGAGGTCGGGCTCGAACCACACCCACAGCTGGCTCGACGCCGCCGGCCCCACGCCGGTGAAGTACTGGCGGAAGGCGTGCCACTCGCCCAGGTAGCCGGGCTCGCCGGCGCCCCCCAGGGCCTTGCGCAGCGGCGACCACACCCCGTCGGCCCCGACGGCGTAGCGGGCGGCGACCGTCCCCAGCCCCTCGACCTCGAGCTCCACGGCGTCCCGCTCCGGGCGCCAGGTGGCGGCGTGCAGCGCGTGGCCGTCGAAGACCTCCACCCCGGCGTCGCGGACCACGTCGAGCAGGGCGGCGTCGAGGTCGACCCGGCGGGCCACGGCGGCGAACACGCCGCCGTCGCGGGGGAGGGGGAAGGTCACCTCGTGGCCCGCCGGCCCCCGCACGTGGACGTCGTCGACCACGTGCCACGACGGCACCGCCTCCGGCCGCAGGCCCAGCGCCTGGAGGCGGCGCAGGGCGCCTGTGGTGAGGCCATCACCGCAGCACTTGTCGCGGGGGAAGCGGGCCTTGTCGACGAGCACCACCGAGCGTCCGGCCCGGGCCAGGGTGATGGCCGCCGCCGCCCCCGCCGGCCCCCCGCCCACCACGGCCACGTCGGCCACCCTCATCCGCCGCCCCGTTCCCGCCCCAGCAGGTCGGCCATGGCGGCGTGGACCTGCGGGTGGCGGAAGCGATAGCCCGAGGCGAGGAGGCGGGTGGGGAGCACCCGCTGGCTGGCCAGCACCATGTCGGTGACGAGCTCGCGACCGAGCACGAGGGTGAGGGCGAACCGGGGGACGGGAAGCACCGCCGGCCGCCGCAGCGCCCGCCCGATGGCCTTCGCCAGCTCGGCGTTGGTGACCGGCTCCGGCGCGGTGACGTTCACCGGCCCCCGCAGCGAGCCGGTGGTCAGGGCGTGGGCGATGGCGCCCACCTCGTCGTCGAGGGAGACCCAGCTCGACCACTGACGCCCGGAGCCGAGCGGGCCGCCCAGCCCGAGGCGGAACAGGGGCAGCTGTCGATTCAGGGCGCCGCCGGCGGGCGACTGCACGACGCCGGTACGGATGTGCACCACGCGCACGCCGGCATCGGCCGCCGGCGCCGTCGCCCCCTCCCACGCCTGGCACACGCCGGCCAGGAACCCGGTGCCGCCCGTGCTCTCCTCGGTGAGCACCTCGTCGCCGCGATCGCCGTACCACCCGATGGCCGAGCCGCTGACCAGCACGGCGGGCGGCCGGCGAAGCCCGGCCAGCGCCGTGGCCAGCGTCCCGGTACCGCGCACGCGGCTGTCGCGGATGCGCTCCTTCTGGGCCGCCGTCCACCGCCGGTCACCGATGCCGGCGCCGGCCAGGTGCACCACGGCGTCGGCGCCCTCCAGCCCCTCGGCGTCGATGGTGCCCGCCGCCGGGTCCCAGGCCACGTCGTCGCCGGTCGCCGTGCCCCGCACGAGGCGGCGCACGCGGTGGCCGCCGGCAGCCAGCGCCGGCACCAGGGCGGAGCCCACGAACCCGTGCGATCCGCTGATGACCACGTCCATGGCCTCACTCTGGCACCGCCCCGGCCGCTCGTGCCGCCAAATAGCGGATCGGGATGCGAAAAGACTGTGGCAACGCGCAATGTTGCGCCCAGGTGCCGCCATCGGTCGCGACTACATCTGCCACTTCACCCGCTATGAGACGCCGGCAGGGAGCAAGCGAACCACGTTGGTGTTCGTGGACTACAAGTCGTACCGCGGATACCGGTACAAGGGTATTGTCACCGCCTACTGGGTCAAAGGTCACAGGTCGTGCTGATCTCAAGTCACCCACCCGGGCTTTGCAGATGAGTGAGGACACCGAGCCAGACATGCAGGTCCCTGGCTTCAAGCGTGGCGACGTGGTGCGGAGCAGCGACGGTAGCGTGCTCGGCGTCGTCCTCGCAGTTGCTCAGTACACCGACGACCCGGCGGCGCACGAGCTGCATGTCGACGTGCGCGGGGAGGGTGTCGGGATCTGGTCTCCCAACGAAGCGGCGCTCGCCAACGACACGGCGTCGGTGGCGGAGGCCCGGCGGCTCGGGCTGCGCGGTCTCGACTAGGCGGCGTCGTTCTGCGATGTCTGAGGCCCGCTGATCGGGCGTCAGGCTGCAGAGAATGCCGGAGCCGCCAGGGCGGCGGGCGCTACGTGCAGTTCACGCCTTCTTCCGGGCGGTAGAGGGCGCTCACGTGGTCGACCTTGGTGGTGCCGTCGAGGAACCGGCGGGTCCGCTCGGTGCGAACGCGGGTGCACGGGCCGCGGGGCTGGGTGGTCTGCGCCGTCTGGGCGACCTCGGCCCAGCGGGTCGAGTAGAGCGTCACGGTGATGGAGCGGTCGGTGTAGCTCGTCCAGATGAGCACCCCGTAGGGGCTCGGGTTGCGGATCTTCAGGTCTGGGTGGGGGTACGACAGCGTGGCCTCGCGCCCGTAGGGGTAGCGCGAGATGTAGATGCTGTGCGACTGGTACTCGGCGAACTCCAGCCCGGCGAAGAAGGCGGCGTTGAACGCCGTGGTGGCGAACTGCGAGATGCCGCCGCCCACCGATTCGGTGAACCTCCCCTCCTCGATCACGGCGTCGACCACGAAGCCCTTCTCCACGGTGCGCTTCCCGACGAAGTCGTTGATGGAGAACGTCCCGCCCGGTTCGATGAACTGGCCGCGCACGAGGTCGGCGATGCGGTGGATGTTGCTCACGCGCGGCTGGTTGGGCTTGTGGTTGGTGGTGAAGGTGCCCACTTGCTCGTTGATGCCGAGGGCAGCGGCCTTCTCGGCGGTCAGCTTGGGGTCGACCCGCCGCGCCGGCAGGGCCACCGGCTCGGCGCCGAGCACTCCCTCGAGCCGCGCCTGCACGGCCCGGTCGACGCGGGCGCCGGCGTCGGGCCCGCAGCACCCCGTCCCCGCACGGCCGGGCACGATCTGCACCGCATCCCCGACCACCTCGAACCGTGTCTCCACCGGTGGCGTCCCCACCGCCGGCAGCAGCTCGCCCAGCTGTGCGGTCGCCCGGGCGGCGTCGACCACGAGTCGCAGGCCGTCGTCGGCGGGCTGGGTGCGCAGCCACGAGCGCAGCGGGGCGGGTTCGACGCTGGCCGGCTTGCCGTCGACCGTCACGGGCAGCGGCCGGTCGGTGGCCGCTTCGCCGGCGGCGGCCAGGCGGCGGGCGTCGGCGAGGGAGAAGCGGGGGGGCACGTCGCCCCGCTCCACGGTCAGGGTGAGCGGCGTGCCGCGCGTCGCCGCCGCCGGGAGCGCCTCGATCACCCGGGCGGCGTCGATGCCCCGTCCGGGCTTGCCGGCGACGGCCACCAGCCGTCCCTTCTCCTCGCGCACGCTCGGCTCGGTGGGAGGCGTACGGCCGGTGTCGTTCGTGGCCACCACGCGGTACACCGCTCCCCGGTCGACGCCCACGTGGACGGGCGCCGGCCGGCCGCCCACGAAGGAGCCGATCCACTCCCGCAGTTGGGTGAGGGCGGCGCCGCGGCGGTCGAGGGTGAGCGCCGCCTGCACCGTCCGTGCCTCGTCGACGACCAGGCCGAGATCGGTGGCGGCGGCGGAGAACCCGCCACCCGCCGCGTCGACCTCCACGGTGGTCCCCGCATAGCGCGGGGCCAGTCGGGCGACCACCGCGGCCACCTCGTCGCGCGACATGCCGCCCACGCCCTGCCCGGCCAACGTGACGTTGCGCGGCACCCGGCCCTCGTGCTGGCTGGTGTCGATGGCCCATGCGGCGACCACCAGGAGGCCGGCGACGGCCACCAGGACGAGCAGCGACAGAGCGATGCGCCGCACCCCGTGCACGGCTCCACGTTCGCACACGCGCACGCGAAGATGAGTGAGCGCCCCTGGTCACACGCCCCGGCGGTCGCCCCACACCAGCACGTGGAGTCGCGGGGTGAGGTTCCAGCCCCGGGCGATCACCGCCTCGGCGAGGGCCCGCATGCGGGCGAGCACGGTCTCGGCGTCGGTCCCCTCCGGCATCACCCACACCGGTGACAGCTCGCACTCGGACACCATCGCCTCCACCTCGTCCAGCTCGCAGGGCTCGGCGACCACGAACTTGAACGCCGCCCGCCCGCCCTCGCGGAAGCGGCGGAGGACCTCGGGGCGGTAGCGCCGGTCGAGCGCGACCCCCGAGCTGGCCAGCTTGGGGGACACGTTGTACCGGTCGACCAGGTGGTCGGCGAGGGTGGGCGCGATGGTGCCGCTGGTCTCCACCTCCACCCGCCAGCCCCGAGCCCGCGCCTGCTCCAGCAGGGGAGGGAGGTGGTGCTGCTGGAGGAGCGGCTCCCCGCCGGTGACCACCACCAGCCCGGCGCCCATGGCGTCGAGCCGGGCCAGCACCTCGGGCACGGGTACGGCGTGGAGCTCCTCGGCCGGGTCGTGGCGCTCCCAGTCCCAGGTGTACGCGGTGTCGCACCAGCGGCACGACAGGTTGCAGCGGCCCAGCCGGACGAAGCCGGCCCGCCGTCCCGCCGACGGGCCCTCGCCCTGGATGGTGGGACCGAACACCTCGGACACCACCAACACGGGGTCGCTCGCCACCACCGCGTCAGACCAGGGCTGGGTCGGCCACGCCGGCTTCGGCGAAGCCCCGGGCCCGCAGCGCGCAGGCGTCACAGGCGCCGCACGGCCGGTCACCGCCCCGGTAGCACGACCAGGTGAGGTGCAGCGGCGCCCCCAGCTCCATGCCGAGCCGCACGATGTCGGCCTTGCCGAGGTGCACCAGGGGGGCCCGCACGGCGAGCGGGTCGCCCTCGACGCCGCGGCGCAGGCCCAGGGCGGCGGCGGCCACGAAGGCGTCGACGAACTCCGGGCGGCAGTCCGGGTAGCCGCTGTAGTCGATGGCGTTCACCCCGAGGTAGACGGCCGGCGCGCCGCGCGCCTCGGCCACCGCGGCGGCCAGCGACAGCAGCACGAGATTGCGGGCGGGGACGTAGGTGACAGGGATCGCCGCGCTGGCGTCGTTGGGGCCGGGAACCTCGATGGAGTCGTCGGTGAGGGCCGAGCCGCCCCAGCCGCTCATGTCGACCGAGACCACCAGGTGCTCGGCGCGGTAGGCCGCCGCCACCCGGTCCGCCCGCTCCAGCTCGCCCCGGTGGCGCTGGCCGTAGTCCACGCTGAGGGCCAGCGGCACCACGCCGGCGTCCCGGTTGGCCACCGCCATGCACACCGTGGAGTCGAGGCCCCCGGAGAGCAGGACGACGGCCCTCACCCGGGGAGGATCTCCACCGAGGAGGTGGGCGTCTCCCACAGCCGCAGCCGGGCCAGGCGCAACCCGGCCGCCTCCAGCCGCTTCCACGCCTCGGAGGCGAGCAGCTCCGCCGTCGGGTTCTCGAGCAGGTCGTTCAGGTAGGTGTGGTCGTAGCGCCCCACGACCTCACGCTGGACGACGGCCTTCAGGTCGTCGAAGTCGAGCACCATCCCCGACGCTCCGACGGCCCCCTCGACGGTCACCTCGAGCCGGTAGCTGTGGCCGTGGAGCTCGCGGCACCGCCCGGCGTGCCAGGGCAGTCGGTGGGCAGCCTCGAAGGTGAACGAGCAGGTGACCCTGGTGCGCACGCCGGCCCACGCTACCGCCGGGGGGTGAGCGTCGGCGCTAGCGCGAGGGGCGCTCGGCGGGCGGGCCGTAGGGCTCGTTGGCCTCGGTGTAGCAGTCGGCGTGGTAGTGCTCGACGCGCACCCAGACGCCGTCCTCGTAGACGTTGGCGATGACCTGGCGCAGTTGGGCCCGGGCGACGAACTTCACGGGTGCGCCGCAGTGGGCGCACATTGCCGAGTTGCCGGGTTCGACAGGACGGCCTACCGCCCGGCTCTTGCTCACTGCTGTGTTCGCCATGCATAGATCATCGGCATGCGGGAGGGTCGCTTTGAGCGGTTATCGGCGCGTCGCCGCCAGCCTAGGGCGAACGAGGGCCGACTTCTGCCATTTTGCCGGGATCGGAGGATTGACTCGGGGACGAGAAGGTGTGAAGGTTGGGCCCAGCGCCGGGGCGCGGGTGCGTCCGCCGTGCACCTGCCCCCGGCGCACTCCTTTTCCTTGCTTTCTCGTTCCTGGCGTTCTCGGCACGTTTGGGCTCCCTTGCCGCGCCGGAACGTGCCGAGAAGCCACACGGGAGTCAGCGCCGGGCTCGGCCGAGCCGGGCCGCCTCCCGCACCAGGGAGCGCACCCGCCCCTCGTCGGCGCCGGCGGCCACCAGCTCGGTCACGAGCCCTTCCACCCGCGCCGCCTGGGCCTCGTCCACGCCGGCCGGCTCCTTGGCGACAGCGGTGGCAACCACCAGGCACAGCACGCCCGCGGTGGTGACCAGGCCGAAGGTGAGGGCGGCGCCCGTGCTGTCGGCGATCGACGCGGCGATCATCCCGGCCACGCCGAGGGCGCAGACGGCCACCACCACCCGGCGCACGACGAGGGCGCTCATCGGAGGAGCCGGTGGCGGCGCCCGCCGCCCGTCACGTGCGGGCCAGCGGCTTGTACTTGATGCGGTGGGGGCGGTCGGCATCGGCGCCGAGGCGCTTGCGCCGGTCCGCCTCGTACTCGCTGTAGCTCCCCTCGAACCATCGCACCTGCGACTCGCCCTCGAAGGCCAGCACGTGGGTGGCCACGCGGTCGAGGAACCACCGGTCGTGGCTGATCACGACGGCGCACCCGGCGAAGGCGAGGAGTCCCTCCTCCAGCGCCCGCAACGTGTCCACGTCGAGGTCGTTGGTGGGCTCGTCGAGCAGGAGCACGTTGCCGCCGGCGGTGAGGACCTTGGCCAGCTGGAGGCGGTTGCGCTCGCCGCCCGACAGGTCGCCCACCCGCTTCTGCTGGTCCGAGCCCTTGAAGCCGAACCCGGCGACCCAGGCCCGGCCGTGCAGCTCCCGGCCTCCGACGACCAGCCGGTCGACGCCGCCGGTGACCTCCTCGTACACGGTGCGGGAGCCGTCGAGGGCCGAGCGGTCCTGGTCGACGTGGGCCAGCACCACGCTCGACCCCATGCGCAGGGTGCCGGCGTCGGGCGCCTCCTGGCCCACGATCATGCGGAACAGCGTGGTCTTGCCGGCGCCGTTGGGGCCGACCACGCCGACGATCCCCCCGGGCGGCAGGCTGAAGGTGAGCCCGTCGATCAGGAGGCGGTCGCCGTAGCCCTTCACCAGGCCGTCGGCCTCCACGGCCACGTCGCCCAGCCGGGGGCCGGGGGGGATGGAGATCTCCAGGCGCTCCCCTCGGGCCGTCGCCGCGTCGGCCTCGGCTTCGGCCAGCAGGCGCTCGTAGGCGCTCAGGCGGGCCTTCCCCTTGGCCTGGCGGGCCCGCGGCGACATCCGCACCCACTCGAGCTCGCGCTCGAGCGTCCGCCGGCGGGCGGAGTCGGCCTTGTCCTCCCGCTCCAGGCGGGCCTGCTTCTGCTCCAACCACGACGAGTAGTTCCCCTCCCACGGGATGCCGGCGCCACGGTCGAGCTCGAGGATCCAGCCGGCCACGTTGTCCAGGAAGTACCGGTCGTGGGTGACGGCCACGACGGTGCCCGCGTAGTCGGACAGGAACCGCTCCAGCCAGGCCACGGACTCGGCGTCGAGGTGGTTGGTGGGCTCGTCGAGCAGCAGCAGGTCGGGGCGCGACAGCAGCACCCGGCACAGCGCCACCCGTCGGCGCTCCCCACCGGACAACGTGGTGACGTCGGCGTCGGCCGGGGGGAGGCGCAGGGCGTCCATGGCGATCTCGAGGTCGCGGTCGAGGTCCCAGGCCCCGGCGGCGTCGATCCTGTCCTGCAGCTCGGCCTGCTCGGCCAGCAGGGCGTCGAAGTCGGCGTCCGGGTCGGCCATGGCCTGGCACACCTCGTCGTACCGGGCGAGCATGGCGCGCGTCGGGGCCACCCCCTCGGCCACGTTGCCCAGCACGTCCTTGCCCGGGTCGAGCCGGGGCTCCTGGGGCAGGTAGCCAACGCTGAACCCCGGCGTGAGCCGGGCCTCGCCCGTGTAGCCGTCGTCCTCGCCGGCCATGATGCGCAGCAGCGACGACTTCCCGGACCCGTTTGCGCCGATCACGCCGATCTTCGCCCCCGGGTACATCGAGATGCTGATGTCCTTCAGCACCTGGCGGTCCGGCGGGTGGACGCGACTGAGCCGGTACATGGTGAAGATGAACTGCGGAGCCATGGGCCGACGGTAGTGCCGGTCCGAACGCGCCGAGGTGGCCGGTACCATCGAGGTGGAGATGCCTGACGACAGACGCACCGCCTCGTTCGGAGCCAACGACTGGCTCGTCGACGAGATGTACGAGCGGTATCGGGAGAACCCGGCGTCGGTGAGCGAGAGCTGGCAGGAGTTCTTCGCCGATTACCGCCCGGAGCACCACGGCAACGGCGGCGGCCGTCCGGTTGCCTCCCCGGCGTCCACGGCCTCCTCGGTCACCCCGGCCCCCGCGCCGCCCGCCGCCCGCCGCCCCACCGGCCCGTCCCCCACGCC